>JBCCRZ010000190.1:0-9628 GCA_039200855.1 Cyanobacteria bacterium P01_D01_bin.44
CGGGTGCCAAATAGCGATCGCATCGCCAGTTGGATGGCCCGCTCTGACTCGTAGTCGAGGCTAGAGGTGGCCTCGTCAAACACCAGCACATCGGGATTCATGATCAGCGCCCGGGCGATGCCGATGCGCTGCCGCTGACCGCCCGAGAGTCGCACACCGCGCTCTCCAACGATGGTGGCATAGCCCAGGGGCATCTGCTGGATAAAGTCATGGGCCTGGGCAATTTTGCACGCCTCATGTACCTGATCCAGGGTGGCCTGGGGGTTGCCATAGAGCAGGTTGTCGATCAGCGTGCCGTTGAAGATATCCACCTCCTGGTGGACAATCGCCAACCGCTTTCGGTAGCCAGAGATATCTAGACGACGAACGTCTTGACCATCGATTAGAATCGCCCCGCCGTTGGGTTCAAAATAGCGAAACAAAAGTTTCACCAGGGTCGATTTACCTGACCCCGAGCGACCCACCAGCGCCACCGTTTGGTAAGGCTCGATCAGCAGATCAATGTCCTGTAAGACCGGGCGATCGACATGATAGCTAAAGTCCACGTGGGAGAAATGCACCTTGCCGGTAAACCGATATTCGGGGGCACCGGCTTCGACACTGCCTGCATCTTGACCAGGGGGTAAGGCCATAAACTCATGGAACCGGGCCATAGAGGCATAGCGTCGGGCAAACACCTCGGCCAGGTTACAAATCGGCTCGACCTCAGCATAGGCCATACTGGATATCGTCAGAATGGTGACAAAATGACCCAAGCTGATGCGCCCTTGGACCGTGGCCCACAGCGTCAGTGCCAGCACAATGAAGACACAGCTCTGCACAATAGTGCGCTCGTAGGTGCCTAGTTTTACGTATCCTTTGTGGATGCGATAATCTAGCACCTTAAACTCGCGCACGAGACGCTGTTTTTGGCGCTTCATCTCGTCTACTTCGGTGGCAAAAGCCTTCACGGTTTTGATGTTGGTGATAATCTCCGAGGTGCGGCTCTCAGTATTCTCCATATATTTATCGAGCTTTTCTTCTCGATCAGATAGGGCTTTGAGCCCCAAGAAGCTGTAGGTGAGAATCCCGGTCATCGACACCAGCAAAATCAACGCAATCCGCCAGTCGATAAACCAAATCACGCCAAAGATGCCGACCACTCTGAACAGTTTAGGAATCAGCTGTCCCACTATCTCAGGATAGGTCCAGGTGTGATTGGACAGCCCCTTGGCAACCCTTGAGGCCACCCGCCCCGGATTGTTTTCGTCGTAAAACTCCAGGGGCAGCGTCAGCACTTTAGCCAGGGCTTTTTGGGCGTGTTCTTGCCGGGCTCGAAAGGCCGTATCCCAGTTAAACCAGGGGCCTAACCAGGGCTGAATCGGCGCACGACCCACCGACACCAGGCACACGATCACCAGCAAGACCCCCAAGGAAAAAGCCGCGCTCAGGGGCTGCCCCGTGCGCTCAGCCAAAAAGGCAATCAACTTAGCCAGCCCTGAATCCAGGGGTTGGTCAGAGAGAACATTTAGGATCTGACCGATGGCGTAGGGCACCACCAGGTCTAGTATCTCGAAAACACTCATGGCCACCGCACTAAACAGTGTTACTGGCCAATAGTTTTGGTAGTAGTTGAAAATTTTGACAAGTTTTGTCATGACACCCTTCCCTGATTGCTCAGGGCGTTTATGGCAACAACAGTTAACCCGATGACCTCAGTGGAATTCGACACTCGAGATTCAACACTCAAGCTTCAACACTGTCATCGAGAAAATAAAAATGAACAGAGCCCTCTGTTGCGATTAGCAACGTTGCTCAATCGCAGGGTTTATTTAGGCTAAAGGCGTCTTGACACCGCTATTTGAGCCCCCAAGTTCGGGTCAACAACTGGGTTCTAAACCACATCCAGTTACTTGAGTTTTTCCTGTGAGGGCAAACACCCTAAAGCGTCACAACCCAAATTTTAGGGATACGAATTTTGGAGACACCAAATTGAGCATTCGGTAAAATGCTCAAGACCTTTATAGCGGTAGCAACCTCCCTAGAGGGCCTTTTCAGACACTGTGCCTAAGAAGACAGTCAGGGGGTGGACGAGCTTAATGGAGAGGGTGAATGGTTAAACGAATTTTCATAGCTGGGGCCTCCCGCAGATATAACTTTGGCCTCATCGCTTGCAACACCCAGTACGGGTAAACCCAGTTTGTGTAAAAAGCGATGATAGAAATGAACAAAAGGGGTAACTCCTCTCAAGCGGAAGAGGATAGACATCTAAATAAACTTTGGCACTAGGCTCTAGTACGCTCAACTCTGATGCTAATCATGGTTCAACCCGATTGACGTTCAAGCCTGTTTTCCTTTCACCTATCACCTTGAAACAGCCATCACCTCGAAACAATTTTCGACCGGCGAGGGTGCGCGACAACAAAAATGCAAACAGGTTTGTTCAGCGTACTACGGCTAATTTGGTTTTGCAATTTATTGCTTGCCAAGGAATAAATGAGGTGTATGAAAGTGATTCATATATTGGAGGTTTTAGGTTTAATTTCTCCCGTCTATCACCTATTACCTATTACCTATTACCCAAAACCTCTCCCAATCGTGCTTGGGCGACAGTTCGGTCTTGCTCGATCAGCAGCTGCAGGTTTGATAGTTCACTGAGCTGCTGTTTGAGGCTAGCGGCTCTCTTTTTGGCCTTAACTTTGCGGTGCAGAGCTGCTCGGGCTAGGTCTTCTCGACCTTTTTCGAGGGCGCGCTGGGCAACGCGCTGCCAGGTTTGGATGTCGAGCTGGGTTTGTTCGTAATCGGGCAGCAGGGTTTGGGTTGCGATCGCAAGATTTGCCAGGGCTTTTTCAAACAGGGCCAATGCCTCAGCCGGGGCTTCATCCCGAGCCGCCTGCTCTGCCAATTTACCGACCTGGGGCAGTTTAATCTGGCCCAGTCGTAACCCAAAGTTACTGAGCTGCTTGCTGTGATTGCGCCCGGTCTTACACCAGTTGGCAAAATGCTCACAATTGTTAAAAAACAAATCGTACTGCTGCTCCCCAAGGCGACTGTGGGCCCGCTCTACCACCACCTCAGCAATAAAAGACACCGACTGCGGGTAAGGATAAACCGGATTGCCCCGGGCAAACGCTTCGTAGCTGGTGCGACTCACCGTCGCCTCACCCACTTTGCGATAGTGAATGATGTCGCCATCGCCACAGTCAATGCCGTGGTGCTCATAGGGAATCCCCATGAGGTCGCGCATGACGTAAACCTGGTCGCCTCGGGCCATGGTGGAAGGGGGTGGGTGGTGAGTAGTGGGTGGTGAGCGGCGGCGGCGAGGAAGTTTTGAATCCTCAGTTTTGAGTTCTCAGCTAAAAGGTGTCAGGCAGAGACCACCCACTCAAAACCTAAAACTTAAACCTCAAAACTGATCCAAAATCCAAAATCTAAAATCTCTGCTCTCTATTCCTCCGAAGCATCTGGGTTGGGAGTTGTCGGTGTCGTTGGAGAAGCGCCTGGTGAGAGAGGATTGGGATCGATCGGGTCTAGGATCGACCCTGGAGTGCCGGTTGAGCCGGGGAGGGGCTGGGTACCCGGCGAGGGGGATGCAGGAAAGAGGTCATTGAGATCGCCTAAATCGCCTGACCCTGGCAAAGGTTGATTGGGGTTTAGACCAGGTAAAGGGTTGGTGTCTGGCTGGGCGTCTTGTCGTCCTGGCAGTGTCGCCAGTGCCACCCGATCGCCCCCCACCGAGCGAAGGATATCTAACACCTTGACCACGTCGGCATAGCGCGCTTCTTGGGCGGCGTAGAGCACAATTTGCCCCTGGGGGGCAATCTGCTGATGCTGTAAAGCCATATCTCGAAGCATCGCCTCAGGGATAGGGCTTTGGTCGATATAGACTTGCCCAGTGCTATCCACGCTGACATAGAGTCGATTGCTCCCCGCAGCCGCCTGATTGGGAATCGCGGAACTGGTGTTGGCTTTGGGCAAATCCAGGCCAATGGCCTGCTGCCGAGTCAGGCTTACTGCCGCCAAGATAAAGAAGGTCAAAATGCAAAAGATGACATCGATCAGCGGAATAATCTCAATTCGTACTTCTTCGTTGGTGTTGTCTAGATCAAGTTGCATTATGACCTCGATGATTCTCCCTAGAAAACGAACAAAATCGAAGTAAGGTCTAAATTTTGAGTTTTATTTGTGAGTGTGCAATCCCATTTTGGACATCAATCCATTGTCCGCAAAACTGCCCGCAAAACTCAAAACTTAAAACTGACCCATCCCTAGGCTTGAGCAACCTTCCTGCTCAGCTGACTGGGATTGCCCTCACTCAGGGCCCAAGCCTGACGATAGAGCAATTCTAGCTCGCTACCCGACTGCCGAAAGACCTTAGCCTGGCCAAACACAAAGCCTTGAAAAAGCCGGTAAAAGGCCAGGCTTAAAATGGCAACGATTAGCCCAAACACGGTTGTAATCAGTGCGATACCAATACCAGCAGCGGTTTCGGCGGTTACGTCGCCAATACCGGCAGTCGTAGGATCTAGGGAGCCCAGGGCATTCATCAAGCCGAGGACTGTACCTAACAGGCCGAGCATTGGGGAGAGGGCAATCACGGCTTCGAGTAATTTATCTCCTCGACGCATAGCGGCCAGTTCCTCATTGGCAGAGGTTTCGAGCGCTAGCCGAAAGACCTCTGGATCGGGGTCTTTGAGCTGTAGGGCCGCGTACAAAAAGCGCCCCATCGGCAATCGACTGGCCCGCTGGGCAATTTCGGTCGCTGCCGACCACTCACGACGCGCCGCCTCAAGCACTCGACCGGCCACTTCTCGCTCTCGCGTGATGATTTTGGACCAAAACCAAATCCGCTCGATGATTGCCCCCAGCGCCAAGATCGATAAAAACAGCAATGGCCACATGACTGGCCCACCCAGGGTGAATAACTCAGCAATGTTCACAAGCTGCCTCCTAACACCATCGCAGATTCTATAACTCGCAGGCCAGGCTAACTAAAACCAGGCTTAAGACAAAACCTTTAGGTTTTTCCGCCAGCCCTAACGCCCAGTCCGGATACGGCCAAAGTTTAGTTTAGAGCATTTCACTTTGATTTAAGCAGCCCCCGGCGATTTAAGCGGTGTCTGGCACCATATCCAGAATTTCACGGGCAGCGCGATCGCACACACCCGCAGTCCCCATGGCCTGACGCATCTGGGCATAGCCCGCCAGCATCGTTTGACGCTTTTGCTCGTTGAGCAGCAGCGCCAGGGCCTCCTCTGCCACAGCCTCCGGAGTCGCTTTCCATTGAATCAACTCTGGCACAATCGGTTTTCTTTCTACCAGGTTAACCGGTGATACAAACTCAGCCGAAAACCTGAGCAGCTCGGCCACCCACGCAGTCAATCGGTTGAGGCGATACATCACCACCTGGGGCACATCCATCAAGGCTGTTTCAAGGTTGGCGGTGCCTGACTTGGCAATTGCCAAATCAGCGGCTGCGATCGCATCTTGCGAAGCGTCTTCGATTATCTCAGCCTGGAGACCATAGCGACCCATCGCTGCCTCAATCGCCCCCCGAAACCGCCCCTGCGACACTGGCACAAAAAACTTGACCGGCTGGGGCAACTGCTGTTGGATGATCCGAGCCGCCTTAAACAGGGTCGGCATGATGTAGGTTAACTCTTGCTGACGAGACGCGGGTAGCAACGTGATAATGGTGTCTGTCGCAGCCAGCCCCAGCCGCTGTCGCGCTGCCTGACGATAGCCGATCTGAGCTTCTAGCGACATCGGTGCCGGGGTAAACGTATCCACCAGGGGATGCCCCACCCAGCGCACCTGGTTGCCGTGCTGCGCAAAGTAACGGGCTTCTTCTGGAAAAATAGCCAGGAGCTTATCCGCCACCTTAAGAATTCGCCGGGTATCTCGCAGCCCCAAAGCCCAGACCCACTGCTGGGGTGCGATGTAGTAAACCAGCGGCAGGCGAGGTAGTTTGGCCCGCATGAAGTTGCCGATGGCAATATTAGGCCCCATATAGTCAATCAGAACAGCCACGTCCGGCGGGTTTGCTAAAAGGTGCTGCTGGGCTCGTTTTTGCAGTCGTAAGGTCGACAGCAGATAGGGCCAAGACTCAAAGATACCCACCGCACCTACCGGCACTGTATTGCCAATCAAAGTTGCCCCCGCCTGCGACATTCGCTCCCCGCCCATGGCGCTAATGTCTAGCACCCACTGACGACGGGTGGCTTCACGCTTGAGAGCCTCGACCAATAACCCCCCTTGCAAGTCCCCTGATACCTCCCCCGTGTGGATAAATATCCGCACGGGCCGGTCTACCAAGGGCGTTGGTGCAGGAGCGTTAGAAACTTGAGTCATGACCTTGAACAATTAAAAACTGCACCCACTAAAATTTTCGGCCCGAAATACTGCCTCGTCGTTCTTTGCCCTGGGAAGACATCAAAAACGCATATAAATGACGAACATATTCGTTGTTGCCAATGGAGGCCAGCTTATCGAGGGCCTCTGCAAAGGTGAGTCCAGACCGATAGAGCAACCGATAGGCCTGCTTTAACTCTTTATAAACCCGCCCTTCATCTAGTTCGGCAATGCCTGAGCGCTGTAATCCTACCTTGTTGAGCCCTCGCACCCGTGATGGATTACCCTCAACCATCATGTAGGGTGGCACATCTCGCTCAATGCGACTCATGGCCGCCACCATGGCATGACGACCGACGTGAACAAACTGGTGAATCCCCACCAGTCCACTGATGCGCGCATTAGACTCAATATGGATATGACCCGCCAGGGCTACGGAATTAGAAATAATCACATTATCCTGAATGACGCAATTATGGGCCACGTGAGCGTAGGCCATGATCAAGTTTCGATTTCCGATGCGGGTAATTTCACCAAAGCTGGTCGGACGATTAATGGTGACATACTCTCGGATACGATTGTCGTCTCCAATCGAGACCAGGCTCATAGTCCCATCTGATTTAAGATCTTGAGACTCTAAACCAATCGCTGCCCCCGTAAAAATGCAATTGCGCTTACCAATCTCAGTGTGGCCATCTAGCACCACATGAGGTCCAATCTCAGTATCAGCGCCCACCGAGACTTTATCTCCAATCACCGCGTAGGGACCGACCCGCACGCTGGGATGCAGGTTTGCCCCAGAGTGAATCACAGCGGTGGGATGGATTAAGGCGGTCAAGGTCATGTCTCCGGTGAGCCTGGGAAAACGGGCGTTAGTCGACAACAGAAAACAGCAGTTCTCCCTCGCAGGCCAGTTGACCATCCACCTCGGCTTTGCCATGAATCTTGGCAAACTTTAGACCCTTTATTTTTAAGATCTTGGCGGTCATAATCAGCTGATCGCCGGGCACCACGGGTCGCCGAAACCGAACCTTGTCAATACCAGCAAACATGCACAACCCGTGAAACTCAGGCAGCTGGGTCATGATCACCCCCCCCACCTGGGCCAGTGCTTCGACAATCAAAACCCCAGGCATAATCGGTCGACCGGGGAAATGGCCCTGAAAATGGGGCTCATTGAAGCTGACATTTTTGATGCCGACTGCCCGCTGGGCTGGAACGTAGTCGATGATTCTATCAACCAATGCAAAGGGATAGCGATGGGGTAAAAGCTGATGGATCTCTTCGAGGGTAAACGTCGTTTTTACCGTAGCTGATTCGATTGAGGGTGGTGCATCGGCCTGAGCCAGTTTGGAATCCGGTTTTTGATCTTCAAGTTTTTGATTGTCAAGCAGGGTGGACATGTAACGTAATTAGCAACAGCAACAGCGTTCGGAGACGGGCCCGAGCAAGCCGACCGGCATTTCCCAGGCATTCCCAGGCGACATAACGCCCTAGACAGGCACTTCGATGGGGCAAACCTCAGCCAGCTTTTGGGCTAGCTGCACATGCAAATGGTGACTTGCTTTATAGGCCATCACATGCATTGTGGGGAGATCCCCCAGCAAGCTGAGATCCCCTACTAAGTCTAAAAGTTTATGACGTGCTGGCTCATTTGGAAATCTTAAGGGAGGATTAACCCACCCGTCTTGACTACAAACCAGGGCATTCTCTAAGCTACCCCCCTGGATTAGACCTTGCGATCGCAAATAGTCAATCTGGTGGGCCAGCCCAAAGGTGCGAGCCGGGGCCACTTCACTGGCAAAGGACAGGTTGGGTGAGCCGTCGGGGGACCAGCTATGCCACTGATTGCCGATAGCACTTAGGTCAAAATCAATGCCGTAGGTAAATCGCAATGACGGAGCGGGCATCGCCACCCCAAAGGCATCCCCTGATTGTACGGTCACCGGAGCCGATAAAGGGACCCGGTGCGATCGCGGGATTGCCTGTGCCGCCAGCCCCACCGACTCAATGGCCGCCACCCAGCCCTGGGCCGAGCCGTCCAGCAACGGCACCTCTGGCCCATCAATCTCGACCCGGGCGTTGTCCACCCCCAAGGCCCATAGGGCAGCCAACAGGTGCTCCACTGTGCGCACAGGGGTTTCTCGGCCTAACTCTGTTGATAGTTGGGTTTGGATCACCTGATCAACGGTGGCTGAAACGGGAGCTGCCCCCGCAATATCGGTTCGCACAAAGTAGCGACCCGTGCCTACCTCAGCGGGCAAAATCCGAACTTGGGTGGTTTGACCCAGATGTAGCCCCACCCCAGTACAGTTAACCGTCGCCGCCAGGGTTTGCTGCACCGCAGCGGCATCCAAGTTCACAGCGCGTTCCCGAAGGGAATTCTCGCTATCCATTAGAACCGTTCTCCAAACCCAAAGTGGATACGGCTATCTCCTTCATCATTAAAGCCATAGTCGAGGCGCAGCTGACCCAGGGGCGTCTGCACCCGCACCCCGGCCCCATAGCCAAAGCCAGACCCCGGCTTGCCCCGCACCCCGGCTGGGTTACCGGGCACCGTATCGCCGCTGCCCAGGTCGGTGGCAAAGTCCAAAAACAGGGCTCCGCCTAGAAACTCGGTAAACAGCGGGAAGCGATACTCGGCGGTGGCCTGGATAAATGAGCGGCCACTGCCCAATTCACCTTCATCAAAGCCACGAACTGAGTTAGTCCCGCCCAGGGAAAACGCTTCGTAGGGGGGCAGATCACCAATTACCGTCCCGGCTTGTAAGTTCAGGGCAATAGTTTCAGGGCCATCGCCAAACCCGGTGACATTGACCGGCACGTAGTAGCTATAGCTGCCTCTCAGCCGATTAAAGAAAATACTGCCATTGCCAAGGGGGACCGACTGCTCTGTGCCCAAACGCAGCAGACTACCGCTGGTGGGGAAAATGCTATCGTTGCGCTGATCTAAGACAAACCCCACCGGAATTGTAAACAGGTCATCCCGTCCGTCCTCACTAAACGTGAGGGGATTGCCCAGCTCATCTGTCTCTACCAGATCGCCGTCGCCATCTAGCGAGGCCACCCGCTGGTACTCAAACCCCACCGACGCCGAGGAGGTATCACTGAGGGGGCGAGAAAAGGTCAATCCCCCCCCCCAGCGATTGATCCGAGGGTCGTCCCCGTTGGCCAGGTCAACGTCTGTCTCTCCGCCATCAAAGATTAAAGATCGCGACCGTCGGTTAAAGCCATTGACCGTATAGGAAGTGCGGTTGGGATCCCCGCCAATCCAGGGATCTGTAAAACTGACATCAAA
>JBCCRZ010000191.1:0-9608 GCA_039200855.1 Cyanobacteria bacterium P01_D01_bin.44
CAATGGCGCAAACCGCTGCGTCACTCCCTGGACTGGCTGCGGGATCGCCTGGCTGATATCTATGAAACCATCGGCGGCGAACTGTTTACTGACGTGTGGGCAGCACGGGATGAATATGTCGAGGTGATTTGCGATCGCAGCGCCCGCAACATCAATCAGTTTTTCAATCGCCACCAGACCCATAAGTTGACCTCTGCCGAAAAAGTAGACGCCTTGCGACTACTTGAAATGCAACGTCACGCTCTGCTGATGTACACCAGCTGCGGCTGGTTTTTTGAGGAGATTTCTCGCCCCGAGGGCACCCAAATTCTCCGATATGCGGGCCGTGCCATTGAGCTGGCAGAGGAGGTTTCCGGTCAGGGTTTAGAAGCTGGCTTCCTCGAGCGATTAGCCCACGCCCCCAGCAATATCGCCCACTTTAAGAACGGGGCTGGCATTTACCGCGATCTTGTCCTCCCTTCGCGAATTGCTCTGGAAAAAGTTGCGGCACACTACGCCCTATCATCGCTATTCAACACCTACCACACCGAGCAGCAGCTTTACTGCTATACGATTCATCAAAAAGACTACCACCGTCAAACCCTGGGAGCGCTGACTTTGGCCGTGGGCCAGGTTCAAATTATTTCCAACATTACCCAGGAAAAACTCAACCTCACCTTTGCGGTGTTGCACCTGGGCGGCTGGGATTTTCACTGCGGCATTCAGGCGTTTAAGAGTCGCCCGGCCTATGCCCGCGCTAAGGAGTCGGTCTTGCAAGCCTTTGGTCATGTCAGCGTGGCTCAAACCATTGTGGCGATTAACAACGCCTTTGGGGAGCAAACCTTTAGCCTACAAAATCTCTTTGCCGAAGAACGCCATCGCATTATGCGGCTGCTTAGCCAGGATACGCTGCAGCGCCTCGACCAGCTCTACACCCAGATCTATCGCGAAAACTATGGCATTTTGATGGCGTTTCATCGCGATCGCATCTCGGTCCCGCAAGAGCTCCAGGTCGCTGCTGAGATCGCCCTTAGCCACCGCGCCCTCGATACCATTCGCCATTTAGAAGTTGACCTCGGCGACGTGACCGAAAACGTGCTGGATATTAGCACTAGCTACATTGCCGAGTTGGAGGGCATCGCCCTGGAAGCCAGCCACTTTAACTGTCAGCTCAAACTGCCAGGGGCTAAGGAAACCTTGGAGCAGCTGATTGTGCAGGCGCTGCGTCAGACCCTACAAGCGTCTGAGCCCAAGGTGGTTGCATCCGCCGTCACTGGCATCAATCGACTGATTACCTTAGGAGACAAACTACAGTTAGGCCTCAGCCTTGATCGGGCTCAAGAAACCTACTACCACTACCTGCACACGGACTTTATTGCCCAAGAGCAGCCGCCAGAGGTGGCCCAAAATCTGCTGCAAATCGGGCAGCAGCTAGCCGTATGCAGCGTCCCCATGACAGTCCATTGAAGTTTCAAGAATCCTGAGATAAGCTTGTGCGGAATCGCCGTACATCCTAAAGGTCATGGATAGTGTGAGCGTAAACCGCTTTAGGGAAAACCTGAAAGCCTTTGTGGAGAAGGTAATCAGTACCCATATCCCCTTAAAAGTCACTCGGCATTCTGGCGACGATTTTGTCGTCTTGAGTGCCGATGATTGGGAAAGGGAGCAGGAAACCTTATATGTTCTGCAAAATAGTATTCTGATGCGGCAAATCGCTGAGTCCCTCGCGACCCATACTAAAGGCGCAGGCTAGAGCACAAACGAACTACACCTAACGATTGCATTGTTTTTGTGTCCGGTTAACTACATTTTTAGCAGCCTACTGACCTGGCTCCCAGCCGGGTTCAAGTACACTGATCATGCGAATACCCTTGTCTTCTTGAAATTCAAAATTGAGTTGGCAATCTGGACGGTGATACTTAATCCAAGGGGAGATACAACCAATTTCCCGATGCGTGATGCCACCGCCGATTTTAGTAGGCTCTCCAAGGATATCAATCACATCTTGTTTCGTGGAATTTGCTGTAATTCCTGAGATCCCAAGGTGTTTGAGAGTAGTTGCCGCGGTTGGGAAATAAATGTTGCCATAATGTGGATCATCAATGTAATCACAACTGTATAAATCTTCTGGGTTACTGGATTTGTGACCACAGGTGGGCATTTGGCAGCAGTACAACTCATTAGTTCTCGTTTCTTTGGACGTGGTTGCCGACGACGCATAACTCAAAGTTTCACAAAGGAATCTTGGCAATTCGGTTTGTCCATTCATCTGCTTTGGTGACCGACCAAATTAAAATTAGTTCTTCGATAACTATGCCTAATGCTGTTTTTCTAGAAACAATTAGGACGCCTGCACTCTGCTGATTGACGATAAACTCGGCAAACTCGGTCGGCATCGTTCTACGATCATGGGTCACTAAAATACGCTGCTGTTTTGCAGACAAAGCTAATACCTCTGTATCTATCAGACCTTCTAAACCTGCCTCAGTGGCGGTCTGAAAATTGATTTCAGCCTGCCGACGGATAACCCCTGTCACAATTGCTTGATTCAAATCAGCATCCGCTTGGAATCAAACGCTTGCCATTATGCTGACTCTGGCGAATTCCTGGCGGTCACCAATTTCTGATACAAGGAAGGTGCATCTGCTTGTAGAGGCTGTGGCATAGCATCAAATGCCTGCTCTTCAGCCTCTAAATAAGCGTCAATTTCAGAACGGTTTGCTAAATAGAACGTTATTGCGCCATAGACTTTTTCCAAATTAAGCAAGGGGAAGGATTGGGCAATACTCTCGGGCAATAGCCCTTGTCGAAAGGCATAGATGACGGAGTCCAGAGAAATTCGAGTACCGATAATCCAGTACCCTTCATCTTTAAACTCTACATATGGTTTGGTGGCTACAGTAGACATTGATTTAGTATGGGCTACTTCTGAATCATAAACCTGTCCAGCACGCCATTGCTTTTCGTATTTGATAGGGAGCTACTGCAAACGCTACTCCTGAGTTAGAAGACGCCTTGCCCCCCATGCAGAAGCCCTGCCAATTTCCTGGGTTCAGCAAATGCTTCAAGATATGCAGGGCGGGGCCGACACAACTCCCCCTGAGATATGGGTTGCTCAGCTGCCTCCCGATCTAACCACCGAAATTTCAATTCTTCCAGAATCTCAAGTATTGGGAAGCATTTCATCCGAACCGATTAGCAACTTGATTATCTTAGAAACACCGCTTTCCCCTCAGGCAATTCGAGACCGTTATCAAACAGAGTTGATAGCCCTCGGCTGGGAACCGTTGCTCCTATTCAGTCGTTTTACAACTTTTGGCTTTTCTGATAGCAGTGCAATCTTTCCGATGCCTGATGTTTTCTGTCAACCGACCAATCAAACAGGGCTTTTTTTGTTTACCACTTCCAACCGTAGTCAAACCACGACAGTTCGCCTTAGCGCTCTTTATTGACTCTGGATAGATGAAATCTGAAACGACGATTTTTCGTTCAGGCTCTCTCTGATGGACACACCTTGAAAGCACGCAAAATGGTCGGTATATTTATCCTTCAGCGAAAGTCAATAAAGAGCGATTAGGCAAGTTGTCTGGGTCGATGCCGAGCGATAGCGCAAGCGCTGACTTGTCAGTTCGCAAATACTCAGCCATTCGCTCTGCCCGCTGCCGCTCTGCCTTAACCTGCGCCTGCATCTCCCGAATTAACTCATCCGCCATCGGATAAGCCTTGCCCTGGGCATCGTGCCAAAGTAGAACTTCTTGTTCGATACCACCATGGTTTGCCGACCGCGACCGATGCCCAATCCAACCTCCGGCATCCAGTAGGGTTCACCATGGAGTCTCTATGAGCCTTATTGTAGTCTGCGGAAAGTCAGCGGGAGCCATGGAGTAATAACCGCTTATATTCGGAATGGTGCTCTAAACGTCTGAAGCTTTATTTATCCATTGAATAACGACGTTAAAGGAAAGCCCCCTGATGTCGAACGTCAAACAAGGATTGGTTATCACTGGTTTAGTAGTAGTAGGTGCGATCGCGCTGCACCCATCACCCGTTAACCCATCCACCCCACCCCAACTCACCCCTGCTGCTACCGATAGCCTTTCCCGATTTACCCCCGCACCCCAATCCAGCATTCCAGACAGCTTAGGCATCTCCGGTGACCCAGGCCCAGGCCCTGACGAGGCACGGGGCGTGATTGGCCCTGACGAACGCACTGCCGTCCTGAGCACGAGCTACCCCTGGTCTGCGGTCGGGCGCATCTTTGGCGTCACCCCCGAGGATGACACCTACATTTGTACGGGCACCCTAATCGGTACTGATATCGTACTCACGAATGCCCACTGTGTGATTGACCCAAATACAGGTGAATTGGCCCAGCAAGTCGAGTTTCAACCCAATCTGATTGAAGGGACTGTATCCGACGCTGCCGATATCGCTTACGGGGTAGACGTTCTCTACGGCACTGATTTTAGTGATGTGGAGGGGCCACCCCACCCCGATGATTGGGCACTGATTTTGCTCGATCGCCCGTTGGGTGAGAAATATGGCATTATTGCCATGCAGCCTTTCGACACAGCAGAGCTAGCAGCGTCCCCCTTTGAAGCATCACTGGCTATGGTGGGCTACTCAGCCGACTATCCCGAAACCGGCCCTGGTGAGACCGCCAGCGCTCACGTCAATTGCAGTATTACCGAAGAGCAGGACGACGTGGTCTATCACCTGTGCGATACCTTTGGCGGTGCATCAGGGGGACCGATCCTGGCGGTGATCGAAGATGAGATTGGGATTGTGGCCCTCAACTCGGCCCAGCTCACGAATCGCCACGGGGAAGGCTTGGTTAATTACGCGGTCAAAATCCCTCGGGTGATTGAGCAGCTAGAGGCGCTTGGGGCGATGTAGTGTTGCTTAGTCTGGGAGTTGTTAATCTTAATTTTTTTCAAGCCTGACGCGGGGACGCGGGGATAGGGGGACACGGGGATTGCTCATGGCTTAGACTCACCGTGTCTCCGCGTCCTCCCCTCTCCGCGTCCTCCCTGACCAGAATATGAATCTTGCTTGTGTAACATTATCCAACCCAAGCTCATCGCTAACAGCAATGGTGTTACCCAATCCCCCCAGCGCACATAGAGCGTTTGAGTTTGTCGTCGATAAATGCTGTCAGCGTGGGTAACAAATTGGTTCGGTGTTGAAAGCCAAACCGTTTCACCGTGAGGATTGACAACGCCAGAGAGACCCGTATTGGTACCCCGCACGGCCCAGCGATCGGTCTCCACGGCACGCATCACATCCTGGGCGTGATGCTGAGCCATCATGCGTGGGGGATACGGATCATTGTTAGACGCCGTGATGATAAATTCGCCGCCCTGGGCGACCTGATGGCGAAACACCCAACCGTAGGCAGAGTCATAACAGATACCCACCGCAGCTGGGCCAAACCCCGATTGAAACTGCTGATCGGTTTCACCCGGAATCATGCTGGTATCCAGGGGCGACAGTCGCGAGATAAACTCTCCTAGCACCGATTGCAGGGGTATGTATTCCCCCAGGGGTACCAGCTTAATTTTGTTGTATTGGCTTAACTCGGTGACCCCAGGGACCACTGAGAGCAGGGTTTGAGTGATGTGAAAGTTTTCTGTTGGGGCTACCACAAAGGTGCCTAGCCATAGGGCTGCTCGGTTTGGCTGCACCGCCTTATAAAACAGATTGGTTTGTTGGGTAAACGGGTCCCAAATCTCTGGGATGGCCCCCTCTGGGGTAAGCACCGCATCAACACCCGCCACAGCTAATGCCTGGTAGCCTTGTAGATATTTCTCCCTGGCCTGTCGAATCCCTTGTATAGATAGCTTTTCACGGGTGGGCACATTGCCCTGGATGATGCCAACTTTGAGCGCTGCCTCAGGGGTGTCTGCTAAGGGCTGACGGTAGAGAGAAAATCCAATTAGATGAACCCCCAGTAAAACTACCAGGGTTGCCCCCGCTAATGGCTTCACTGACCAGGCGGTCTGTGCCTGAATGGGGCGAGGGGGGCTTTCGCGCGTTTGCAACCAGGCCCTGATGGTTTCTGCCAAGAGCCCATTGACCGCCACAATCGCAGCGGTTACGGTCAGCTGCCCGGATAGTTGCCCCAGATGCAAAACTGCTAGGTTATAGGGGCTTTGGGTATACGACAGCGACGACCAATAGAGTGGCCCTACGCTCCACAGGGCTTCGAGCCCGCACCATAGGGACGTACCCACCAGCACTCGAGCCCACGGGGTTAGCGATACCCACCGTTGAATAGCCGTTAGCCCCGACGACCAGGCGAGCACCAGCGCGACGCCCCATAGGCTCCCAAACGCCCAGGCAAAGGCCGTAATTACAATGCTGCCTACCCAGGGAATGCCTAGCCACATGAGGGGATGGAGATGGGTGATCCAGGAGAGGGCGAGGCCGTGGTAGCCGAGGCCCCAGAGGGCTGAGAGGAAGAGTGAATTTTGGAGTTTGCCTGCCCTGAGCGAAGTCGAAGGGGATTTTGGATTTTGGAGGGTAAGCCAGAGGGGGGCGAGGGCTATCCAGGCAAGGGGCCAGGCGTTTATTGGGGCGGGGGTAAGTCCCATCAGGAGCCCAGCACCCAACATGACCAAGGGGCAGATGGGTAGAGATTTCAATAATGGTCTGACTAAATCCAAGGGAGGGGCACTCAGACGGTTCACTCCCCCAGTATCGCAAGAATCTGAGCAATATTTCTTAACCCTAATCGTTATCCAAATTTCATACACAGCACTTTTGATGAAAATCTGATGAAGTGTTCTACGGGCCGTATTGGTCGCAACATTTGTCGTCAGGGCTACTCCGGTAAGAATTCAAGCATTGATCTGAATCACTCTCCTTAGAAGGTGCCTATAGTGTCTATTCGTATTCAAAAGTCAACTTTTTATTGGGTGCTGCTGGGTCTGACGGCTCAGGCGTTTTTGTCCCCGTCTGCCAAAGCGGCGTCCTTTGAATTTGGCGAGACAGCGGTTGAGACCATCGATTACCTGGCTGAAAATTTGAAAGGCCGCAGCGTGGGTACTCAAAAGGAAGCCGAAACCGTTGATTATTTGGTGCAGCAGCTTGAGGGGTTTGGCTATAAGCCCACATTGCAGCCGTTTTCCTATGAATGGCAGGGTGACATGCTGACCTCTTACAACATTGTGGCTGAGCGGTCTGGCATTACAGGGGAGCAGATTTTGTTGGGGGCTCACTATGACAATGACCCCAGCAGCGCGACGATAGATCGCACCAACCTGGAGGGCGTCAACGACAATGCCTCAGGGGTGGGAGTCTTGCTGGAGCTGGCCCAGCGGCTAGAGCCTGAGACAAACCTTACCGTCAAGTTCATTTTCTTTGGGGCTGAGGAAATCGGGCTCATCGGCTCAGAGTTTTATGCGAACAGTTTGAGTGAGCAAGACATCGACAATACGCTGCTAATGGTCAATCTCGACAGCCTGGTGTTTGGCGACAAGATGTACTTTAATGCGGGACGTGGGGCTACGGAGAAACCGCTCTGGTTTAGATATCGAGACCTCGCCCTCGAAATTGCCGCAGAAAATGGGATTGCGGCAGAAAGTAATCCGGGGCTCAATCCCCTCTATCCTAAGGGAACCGGCTGCTGTAGCGATTTAGAATCGTTTGACTTTTTGATGCCAGTGCTGGCGGCTGAGGCGACAAACTGGGATATTGGCGAGAAAGATGGTTTTACCCAGACGTCTGATCCTCGGGTGCCTAACGGACGGACCTGGCACGACCCGGCGACTGATAACCGCAAGTTTATTAACGAAATTTTCCCTGGTTTAATTGAGGAGCGCACCCGCAACTACACGCTGATTTTTGATGAGTTTATCGATCGGGTAGATGCTCAAGCAGTGCCTGAGCCGATGAGCCTATTGGGGTTTGTGACGGCACTGGGGGCAGGTAGTTTGTTCCTCAAGCGACGCAAGGCCGAGGGCTAGGTTGCTCAACGAGAAACCCTCCCCAGCCTGGGATTCATGAGTCTTCAGCATCGGACTGAGCCTTAAGCTGTGCCCGTAGCTGTGCCAGTTCTCGCTCGGCTTGCTCAGCCCGCTGGCGCTCTTGCTCAGCCTGTTGAAGGGCTTGCTCAGCCTGTTGACGGGCTTGCTCAGCCTGTTCTTCTGGTGATGCAATGAGTTGACCGTCCGCAGTAAACCAGCGAAGTTTGTGGTCATGGATACCCAGATAAAGTTCTAACGCCTGGCTCCAGAGCCATCCTTGATCAGTGGGTTGGATAGATTCGTAACGCCCGTCTACCAGATGAAAGCCTTGAAATTCCAGGCTAACGGGGTCAAACCAGAAATAGTTTGGTGTGCGAAAGACGGTTTGATAGAGTTCTTTTTTTAAGCCCCGATCTACTTTTTCAGTGGAGCTAGACAAGATTTCTAAAATCAAATCGGGATACTGGCCGTTCTCACCCCAGACGACCCAGCTTTTGCGATCTTTCTTTTCAGTATTGAGGACCACGAAAAGATCAGGCCCTCTAAAATCACGGGATTTTAGCTGTTGCTCGTTGTAGTAAATGGTCAGGTTGCCGGTGATATAGAAATCATTTCGGTCTTGCCAAAATAGCTTCAAAATGCGGATGAGCAGCTCTATTTGCTCCCGATGAAGGTCGCTTTCCAAGGGGGGTTCATCACTCCATAGATCGGTGGGAGGCCATTGAATCTCGTCTACGGCAGTAAAGTTTGATTCGAGCGCGCTGCTGGGCTGCATGATTCGGTTGGCGTTAGGCGATTGACTCGATTGTAACGCGTGGGAAGAGCCCCTACAGGCCAAACAGCAGACCAATCGCGGGCAGCAGTTTATTGCACACCTCCACCAGTTGGGTTGCTTCGGTCAGCCCTGTGGTAATGCCTTTGATCATAGTCATCGCTCGCTTGGCGACTTTCTGCATCTTTCCTTCGGTGGGGGCTTGACCCGCTTCGGCCAGGGTTTTGACCTGCTCCAGGGCTTCGGCTTTGTCGTCATCAGCCAGGGCGGGCTCGGCCTCAATCGCGGTTTGCAGCTGGGTGAGCAGGTCTTTGAGCTGAGCACCCGCGCCGCCGAGCTGGGTGATCTGGTTAGTGACCTGACCGCTGATATCGCGCAGACTCACCACCGAGTTCTGGGCACTAATGTTGAAATCACCTTTGACACTAAAATTCTGGCTTTGATCGCTGCCTTGCATGGCTCTGCTGTCTGACACGGCGTTTGCCTCTACGTTAATCGGTTTCTGGGCAATCAGCAGGGCAATCTCTTTGATGTCATCGGCTCGTCGGGTTTCGGCCTCTAGGCGGCCAGCCTCTCGACCAGCCTGTAAACCGGCTTGATAGCCCGTATCCCAGTCGCGCTCGACTTTGGCTTTGTCGGTGCCCTCTGGGACCTCCAGAGTTAGCAAGACGTCACTGCCCTGTTTTTCAATGGCCTTGACCGACTCGCGGGTGATGTCAGGATTCTTTTCCAGGATACGCTGGAGAGCAGCGCGAAAGGCGTCGGGGTTGACGCCATTGCGGATCAGGATTTGCACCTCGTCGAGCACCTCTTTGAAGAATTTCTCGAAGTCGCCGGGTTGGAAGGTTTTGTTGGGATCGTGGGGGCGACGTTCTCGGTCGCCTAGCGCG
>JBCCRZ010000192.1:0-9559 GCA_039200855.1 Cyanobacteria bacterium P01_D01_bin.44
CCAGCCACCGTTGGCGTCGATGCTGACTTTGGCTGCTTTGGGAATATGGGGTAGCAAGGCCTCAAACATCCTCTGATCGGCGGTGATGCCATCAGGGCTCCCTAACTTAACCTTGACGGATCGCACGTCTAGCTGAGCACACCATTTGTGTAAGCGATCGCAAGCCCCCTGGGGGGAATTGAGGCCAATGGTAACGGCGGTGGGGCCAATTTGCTGAGGGTCTAACCCCCAGAGCTGCCAGAGGGGGAGTCCCACATACTTGCCGAGCCAATCCCAGAGGGCGACATCGACGGCGGCCCGGGCAGCAGAACCGGGGTTGAGCCGATCTAGGATAGCTTCGATGCGCTGGTGCTCGAGGGGATGGCAAGGGGAAATCGCAGCGGCTATGGCATCTAAATCAGTGGCCGTGTTGTCGTTGGTTAGGGTGAGGCTGCCAATGGAAAACGGTGAGGCTTCTCCCCAGCCTTCAATGCCATCTGCGCTCAGGCGGACCCAGAAGTTGGTAGACCCTGTCGTGGTACCCCGACTGATGGTAAGGGGGACGATTTTGTGGACAGTGAAGGGGGCGTGGGTTAAATGCATGGGCGAAGGGCGAAAGGGGAAGGGCGAAAGGGGAGGCAGGGGGGGCAGCGGGAGGATAGAGAAGATGGGGGAGTTGGGGAAGATGAGGGGGTTGGGGAAGGGGTTGGGGTGACGGTAGGGGCAATCCCTTATGGTTGCCCTGCGGTAATTATCAATGATGAATTTGGGTAAATATCGTCGAGAAAATTACATTTGATTAGCAATTTCCAGCAAATTGCCATCAGGATCTCGGATATAAACCGATAAGAGTGGGCCGATGGTGCCAGTGCGTTGAATAGGCCCTTCTATAGTGGGGATTTTGTGAGTTTCAAGATGGGCAATCACATCAGCTAAAGGTGTCTCGGTCAGGAAGCACAGATCGGCGCTGCCCGGTGTGGGTGTCTGGGCTTTGGGTTCAAATTCTTGCCCCGCTGGGTGCAGATTAATCTTTTGCTGGCCAAATCGAAGGGCTTGGCGGTTTTGGCCAAAGATGATCAGCTCCATCCCTAGAACCTGGGTGTAGAACTGGCAGGTGACTTCGATATCTCGAACCGTGAGGACAAGATGATCTAGATGGGAGAGCCTAAACATCTATTGCAGGGTGGTTTTGGAAACAATACGCGTCTTTTTGCGATCGCGCTCTGACAATTCTCCCCCAGACTGAAGCTGGGTGGCATTTTCTTGTAAGACTGTCGCAGCGTTGGTGTCGCCCATTTGGATGGCGGTCTTAGCGGCGGACTGGAGCATCGTGACCGCCCCTGTGCGATCGCCAGTTTGAAGTTTGGTTTCGGCAATTTGGGTTTGGCGATACTTGGCCAGGGCCAAAATATATTGCTGTACCTGGGGGTTGGGCTTAGGCTGGTAGCCGGTTTGGGCGGTGACCTCGACCATCAGGTGCTCAGACATTAGCGCGGTAGCCCCCTGGGCTGGATCATCATATTGAATTTGGATGGAGGCGATAGGATAGGTACCTTCGGGCAGCTGAGATAGATAGAGATTGGCCAGAACCACGCGGGGCGTATCTGTCATCAAATCGCCTAGACGAACCATGGCTTGATCATGGGAACGCTGAGCATCAAGTTCGATGGTATCGGGCATTACCTGGGCGATGGGTTTCAGCTCGGCCAGTCGGGTATGGGGGGTGAGGGTGAGCCGCAGGTATGCATTGGTCAGACCCACGGATTGGACGCGGGTAAACAGGTTGCTGAACTGCGCGATCGCATCTTCAGGGTTTTGGATATAGCTGAGGCTACCGCCTCCGGTGTCGGCAATTTTCTCAATCACGTCCTGGTTCCAATGGTCCCCAAAGCCGAGGGTGCTAACCGTGAGGCCGTAGTCGACGGCTAGCTGAGATAGTTTAAGGCAACGGTCATTATCACCGTGCTCGTTTTCGCCGTCGGTGAGCAGGAAAACTTGTGAGACCGTATCTTGCTTGCCCTTAGCAACTTCTTCAATCCCGAGTTTGAGCCCTGCATCGATGGCGGTGCCGCCCCCGGCTTTAAGGCTATCAATCTGCTGTTTGATTAGATTTGGATTGAGGACCGGCTGGTTGTTGACCAGCACCTCTGCCTGGTGGTCAAAGGTAATAATCGAGAGCCGATCTTGAGCTGAGAGCTGATCCACAATGCTGTGGGCAGCAGCTTTGACCGTTTGTATCGGAGTGCCGCCCATGGAGCCGCTGCGATCGAGGACCAGGCACAGGTTGAGGGGGACGCTGCGGCTATTGGCAGTGGGTAGGGCGGAGATTGCGATCGCAAGCTGCCGCTGGCTGCTAGTTTGAGCCACATCTATATGGGTATCACTGAGGCTCCATTGCAAACCAACTCTCATGTCTGTCTCCTTGTATAGTGTGCATCTGGTGACCCAGATCCCCAGGGTTCTTAAAGAACCCTTGAGATATAGGTCCGAGCGAAGTGAGGTTATCCCCTAATTATGGTGAAGTGGGGTTATCACCCCAACGCCTTGGGCTACCGGCGAGTTCACACCGAGTTACACTAATTAGAACAGCGTGAAATCATATAAGGCTAACCAGGCTATGAGTTCAAATATTAAGGCCGTGCAGGCCCCCTACTATAACGATGCGTCCTATCGTACGCCGCCGCCGGATCTCCAATCGCTGCTATTGAAAGAGCGTATCGTCTATTTAGGTACCCCGCTGGTCTCTTCTGATGATTTTAAACGCCAGCTCGGGATGGATGTCACCCGGTTGATTATTGCAGAGCTGCTTTATCTCGAATTTGACGACCCTGACAAGCCGATCTATTTCTACATCAACTCCACGGGGACTTCCTGGTATACCGGCGATTCCCTTGGGTTTGAGACCGAAGCCTTCGCGATTTGCGACACCATGCGCTATATCAAACCACCGGTGCACACGATTTGCCTGGGCCAGGCGATGGGGACAGCGGCGATGATTTTATCATCAGGGACCCAAGGATTTCGAGCCAGTTTACCCCATGCCACGATTGTGCTAAATCAGCCGAGAACGGGGGCTCGGGGGCAAGCTACTGATATTCAAATCCGTGCCAAAGAAGTGTTGGCAAATAAAGCGGCCATGCTCGACATCATGTCGCGAAATACAGGCCAGCCGATTGACAAGCTTGAGAAAGACACCGATCGGATGTTTTATCTAAATCCAGAAGAGGCCAAGGAATACGGCCTGATTGACCGCGTGCTGGAGAGCACCAAAGAACTGCCTGCCCAGATACCCGCTGGAATTAGCTAAATATTATGTCTGTCACCCCTGCCATCCGCGTTCCTTACAATATTCCCGGCAGTCGCAATTGGACCTGGGTGAATATTTTTACCCGTATGAGCCAGGAGCGGATTTTGTTTTTAAATCAGCCGCTCACTGATGGGATTGCAAACTCATTGATTTCGGCGTTGCTATATCTCGACTCAGAAGATGCGAGCAAGCCTGTCTACCTGTATATCAACTCCCTGGGGGACCCTGTCATGGCAGGGATGACCTCGGGCGGGGCGGGCATGATGTCGGTGATGGCAGGGCTGGCTGTGTACGACACGATGCAGCATATCAAGTCTGAGATCATTACCATCTGTATGGGACAGGCGGTTGGGATGTCAGCGGTGCTGCTATCTTGCGGTGCCAAAGGTAAGCGGGCTGCCTTACCCCACGCCGAAATCGCGCTAGTTCATCCCTACAGTGGGACCCAGGGTCAGGCGACGGATATTCAAGTCAGTGCTGAAGAAGTGCTCCAAAAGCAAAAGTTAGTGCTCGATATCTTGACCCAGACCACAGGCCAGACGGCTGAAAAAATTGCTAAAGACATGGAGCGGATGTTTTACCTCTCTCCCCAAGAAGCCGTTGATTATGGACTGATTGATCGGGTGATTGAGAACCCGGTGTGATTTTGGATTTTGGATTTTGGATTCGCTTAAAGCAAGCTATGAGTCTCAAAAAAGTCGTTCGTCGTTCAATCTAAAATCGCCAATCCAAAATCTAAAGTTCCTCATTGTTTCCCTAAGCTGTTAACCAATACCTTCTAAAGATTATGCCTATCGGTACTCCTAGCGTCCCCTATCGGCTTCCTGGTAGCTCCTACGAGCAGTGGATCAGCATTTACGAGCGCCTGTTTCGGGAGCGGATTATTTTCTTGACCGAAGAAGTGGATGACGGCATCGCCAATGCGATTGTGGCCTATCTGCTCTATTTGGATTCTGACGACCCTAGCAAGCCGATTTATCTCTATATCAACTCGCCGGGGGGCTCGGTGACGGCGGGGATGGCTATCTATGACACGATGCAATACATCAAGTCAGAGGTGGTCACTATCTGTGTAGGTCTGGCTGCTTCGATGGGAGCGTTTTTGCTGGGGGCTGGGTCTAAAGGCAAGCGGTTGGCGCTACCCCACGCTCGGATTATGATTCACCAACCGCTAGGGGGGGTCGGGCGTCGTCAAGCTACGGATATTCAGATCGAGGCAACCCACATTATCAAGGTAAAGCGCAATCTCAATGAGCTGATGGCTCAGCACGCGGGTAAGTCGCTGGAGGAGATTGAGAAAGATACAGACCGCGATTATTTTATGTCGGCGGAAGAAGCCAAGGAATATGGTCTGATTGACCGGGTTATTGAAGAACGGGTGTCGTAGGGGCGAAAAAATTCACCTTTCCTGCGACGGCAAACATTTTTTCGCTGTCATATGAGCCTTGCCGATTATTACCGAATTTTAGGACTTCGCACTGGCGCATCTTTCGCCGATGTGAAGTCTGCCTATCGTCGGCTGGCAAGAAAATATCATCCTGATGTGAATCCGGGGAACCAGCGGGCAAAGGATCGGTTTATCAAAATCACCCAGGCCTACGATGAGCTGGCTGAGATTTTGCAGCCTGAGGAAACACACGGGGATGCGGAGGCGGTGGCGCAGGAGGCCATTGATGATCGGGATCTGATTGATGATGAGACGCCAGTAGAGCCTCCCTCACCCGTGCAGGTAAACCCAAGCTTGTCGGAGCTGGAGCAGAAGCTTAAACAAGATTCTTATCGGCAACTTCAGGATTTATTGAAAAAGCAGAAATATCCGCGTGCGATCGCACTTGTCGAAGGACTGGCACAACGCATCGTCCAAGACCCAGAGGTGCGCCAGTGGCAAGCCATTACCTACCAACGCTGGGCCAGACAGCTGATTACTGAAGACAAACTCGACAAAGCTCGCGTGTATCTGAACAAAGCCCTGAAGACAGACCCGATGAACAAGTCGCTGTGGGTTGAAATTAGTCGAGATTTTCAGGCATTGGAGCGACGGGAACCGCGATCTCAGATGTGAGCCATGTTTTCCTCTCAATAGAAGAGTATCGTAATTCGTATGAGCCAAGCTTCTTCATCAGCTGCGTTTCCATGTCTTGAAACAAGGCGACTTTGGCTTCGTCAAGCAACCCAAGAAGATGCTGAGGCTGTATTTGCCGTATTTTCGGACCCTAAAGTGACCGAGTTTCATGATCTTGATACATTCAACCATCTTGACGAATCGGTTGGAGTCATTGAGCGGCGAGCAAAAGGTTTTGAAAGTGGGCGTGGGATACGTTGGGGAATTTCTCTCAAGCCAGTACCATCTCTAATTGGGTCTTGTGGATTCACATGGCATCAAGAGGTAAATGCCGCTGAGATTGGTTATGAGCTGGCTAGCCAGTTTTGGCGGCAAGGCATTATGAGTGAAGCTTTACGTGCCATTCTACAATATGGGTTTGAGCGTAAAGGCATGACATTTATTCTTGCAGAAATCATGCTGGAAAATATGGCTTCTAGAAGGCTATTGGAAAAGTTAGGATTCCAAAGTCAAGGAGTGCTGGCGCAGCAAGGGTTTTGGAAAGGGGAACATCATGATTTAGAGCGTTTTATATTGAAGAGAACCGAGTTTGAATCCGTTTAGCTTGAGCGCTCGCAACTCTCAATTGCCTGAGTCAGCTCGGCTAACATACTTTGCAACAGTGGTAGCTGTGCCTCGTTCTGCGCCGACGGCTTAGGTGTAGACAATGCCGATTGGTTTTTGGATGATTTGATCGGCGGTGGTTTCGTATTTGTCGAGGGCAGCTAAGGCGACTTTGCTAAAGCGGTTCAGGTATGTTTGAGCAGTGACCAGGCTAGTTTGCTCAGACTGGATCAGGCCGAGGGGTTTTGCAGCTCTGTTTACTTCCGGTTTGGTTGATGAGGTAGTTGGTACTGCCCAGGACGGCGGTTCCCATTGGGCCATCGAGTACCCAGCCGAGGCCGGTTGCGATCGCACCCCCTTACCTCAAATAAAGGCTATTTGAAGGAATCGCGGATGAATGACCCATTTGGATTGAGACATAATGCGATTATGGAACTTAATCTTGGGAATTGACGATGACTGCTAGAGAATTGCTGCTTCAAGAATTAGAAGATGCTGCCGAGCCGCTGGTTGTAGAGGTTTTGGATTTTTTGAGATATCTCAAGTTCAGGCAGATGGAAGATGAAGCTGATATAGCGGATGCTCGGGCGGCATTGGCGTCAGCAAAAACTGAGGGAACCGTGACTTGGGAGACTCTAAAGTCTGAAATGGGGCTATGAATAGCGGCTACCGTATTGAATTTGTGAAACGGGCTGCCAAACAGATTAAGTCGCTATCGCCTCAAGTTCAAAAGCGATTAAAACTCAAAATCGATGCCTTATCTCAAGATCCTCGACCAAGCGGTGTTATTAAGCTTTCCGGTGAAGAGAATCTGTATAGAATTCGAGTGGGTGACTATCGAGTTATCTACAACATCCAAGACGACAGGCTATTGGTGCTTGTTGTGAAGGTCGGACATCGTCGAGATGTTTATCAGTAAGTAATCTGAGCGCTCTACAATACCTTCGATATTTCAGTTCTCAATTGCCTGAGTCAACTCAGTTAATGAATTTCTCAATAATGCTAGCTGCGCCGTTTGCTGGGCGGGGGGCTTTGCCTCAGATGCTTCGATTGGTTTTTGGATGACTTTATTGGCAGCGGTTTCGTATTGGTCAAGGGCAGCCAGGGCCGCTTCGCTAAAGCGGCTCAGGTAGGCTTGGGCGATGGTTAGGCTGGTTTGCTCGGGCTGAGGAGGGTCAGATTGGGGGGCTTTGCGGCTGCGTTTGCCCCCGGCCTGGTTGACGAGATAGCTGGTGCTGCCTAAGACAGCGGCCCCCATTGGCCCACCCAGAACCCAGCCGAGACCGGTTGCGATCGCAGTCGGCCCCAATCCATCTTTAGAACTGCGTTTTGTCTCCCCTTCATCAGAGTGGGCTTGAGCCCGAGCTGACGTTTTAGACTCTCCCGAGGGCTGTTCCAAAGCAACCCACAAATCAACTGGGCGAGGGCAATCAAAAAAATCACAGGCTTTATAGACCCAATCCACCACCGATCGTTGTTTTTGTTTCCAGTCAGGTTGTAGGGTTTGTTCGAGCCACTGCGGGGCCTCGTTTGCCTGAATTGCGTTGGAGAGACTGCCCTGATACTGCTGTATAAGATTCTGGGGGGTCAGCCAGCGGCGCAGGTCGGCTACGCTGGTTTGGAACCCCTGCTGAATGAGCTTTTGGGCTTTTTGCTGAATCTCAACCCGGCGTGAATCTTGAGCGGGAGGAGCAGTCTTAAAGGTTTGAAGTTGAGTTTGGAGGGCCTGCTGTACCTGGGTTGCAAGGGGCATAAGCCTGGGCAGTCGCTGGGCTGCCAGTTGGGGATGATGGGTTTGCACGATGGTTTGCAGGGCAGATTCTAAAGCCGGTAGCCCAGCCTGAGTGGCGGCGGACAGGTCTCCCTTGAGGCGAGCCCTGAGGGCGGGTAAGGCATCCACTGTATAGAGATTGCTGATACCATCCGGCAGATTAGTGCGAAAACTCTCGGCCAGGAAGCGCAGCCGATAGGCAACTTGCTTACGGTCTTCGGGCTCCATCAGATTGAGAAAATTCACCACAAAGAGGACGGTGGTGATGCCGCGATCGAGGAGCCAGTCGCGCAGGTGTTCGCGCTCGGCCAGGGTCATCAATTTGCGGGCGTCGAGCAGCTGGATGACCAGATCGGCCTCCAGCAGTTTGGCCTGCACCAGGTCATCTTGGGCTTCGCGGTCGTCGGTGCCGGGCAGATCGACCAGCTCAACTCCGGTTTGTAAAAAGGGATGGGGGCAGTGAACCTCAACGGCGATGACGTCTTCGCGCATGTGGCGCTGCTCGTCGAGGATGGCGTAGCGCTTCAGCAACTCGGTGCCGGGTTCCTCAATGACGGTGCCATCGGCCAGGGTGATCTGAGCGTGAAGGCTGGGGCCGTATTTGACGGTGATGGCGGCTCCGGTGGTGGGGACCAGATCAATGGGCAAGGTTTTCTCACCCAGCAGGGCATTTAGTAGGGTAGATTTGCCGTAGTTAAAGGGCCCAAAGACGGTAATGCGCAGGGTGGGGTGGGTAATGCTATCGCATAGATGAAAAACATCATCCTTGAGCGCAGCATTTTCCTGAGCATTCATCAGCCCAGCAGCCTTTTGGAGGATGCTGATGAGCGAGGTAAGGCGATCGGCAGGGGCCATTTTGGATTTTGGATTTTAGATTTTGGACAAAAAGTACCGTGGGTTGATCAATCTGCGGCTAATAAGTACTGATACGCCGATTCTAGCTGCTGGCAGGTTGAGTTAATCTCAGTTTTGGCAGCTTCTAAACGGTTAATCTCAGCATCACGATTGATTTCGGACGATTCTTTTTGTTTGACCAGATTATCCAACTCGGCTTTGCGGCTGGTGATGTCCTGATCAATGCGCTCGACGACAGCTTCTTCGTACTTATCAAAGCAATCTTGGATGGCGTCATAGATGGGCTGCCACTGCTCGTCTGCCAGCTTGGGCAGGTGCTTGACCAGTTCTTTTTTCATCGCTTTAGCCAGCTCCTTGCGGGCCTGATCCAGCTGGAGTGCGCCAAAGCCCAGGCCAACTAGGGCCACTGTGATCGGACCAAAGGCAATGCCAAATATGGCGGAGGCCATCAGGGCAATGCTGCTAACGGTGAGAAAATTAAACAAAATACCTTGCCAATCAAAACCAGCGGCGGCTAAGGCCACCCCTGCGACGTTGCCCGAAGCGAGGGAAATCAGGCCCATGGCCCACTTAGTCCAGCTAGGGGAGTCATCCTCGCCGAGGTCGTTGGGTAGGCCGAGGCGTTTTTGGCCCGTCAACTTTTCGGTCATGCGGTCGGTGATTTTGGTGTAAGACGCGCCGTACTGGGCGGCGTTCTTAGACAGTTGCTCAAAGGCCCCGTCCATTTCTTGCTCGGCGGTGCGTGACCAGTCAAAAAACTTATCGTTGACGTACTGCTCAAATGCTTTTTTGAGCTGAGCATTGAAAGCCCCACGACCGTTGCCGCTTAAGAAATCGCCAAATCGAATCTCGGGTTGGTAGCGAAGAAAATCTTGCTCAAAGGTGGTCTCAAGATTGAGGACGTAGGTGCGAAAGGAGTTGGCGATGGCGTGGGATTTGCGATCGCGCATCGAGCGAATATCGTCGCGAAACTGGTCGCGGA
>JBCCRZ010000193.1:0-9553 GCA_039200855.1 Cyanobacteria bacterium P01_D01_bin.44
AAAGTCACAGTCTTCAAAGGAAGATCACGGGCCGATTTTTCTAACATCGGTGATGTTCTTAGGGGTCATCTGGCTTTTGTTTCAAGGCTCTCCGTTGCAGCTATCGCAAATCAAAGCCAGGCTTGCAGCCACAAATCCATTTGATTTTGGTTCATCCCAGTGGGTTACCTCCCCAGAGCCATTGGTCATGCAGGGGGGGGATCCCTTTTTGCGCGCCCTGATGCGCACGATTTCTGCCAGCGAGTCAAATACGGATCGGCCCTACCATTTACTGTACGGTGGGCAAACGATGAGTGAGCTGACCCGTCACCCTGATGCCTGTGTCAAAATCGTGGCCGGGCCTAATGTGGGCGACTGTACAACGGCGGCGGGGCGCTATCAGTTTTTGACGACGACCTGGCAGGCCAAAGCGCAACAATATCACCCCGACCAGCTGGCCTGGTATGAGTTTTGGTCAGATTACAGCTTTGATGCCGAAGCTCAGGATTTAGTTGTGCATCGCTGGCTGGCAGATACGGATGCCTGGGGGGTTGATATTGCCCAACTGCTCTATGACGGACAGATAGAAACTGTGCTCGAAATGCTCTCAGGCACCTGGACTAGCCTTGGCTACGGTATTGAAACCAACAGTATGTCGGCTCATTTACCCACTATCTACGACGAAATGCTAGCAGAAGAACTGGCTAACGTTGACCCACCCCAATAGCATATTGATCTCCTTGAAATCGTTATGCTATGCTAGGCATCCGCGAGGACGTATAGCTCAGTTGGTTAGAGCGCATCGTTGACATCGATGAGGTCCCCCGTTCGAGTCGGGGTACGTCCATTTTTATGAATCGCCGAAACGTCCCCATGACCTTCGCTGAATACGAAGTCCTAGAGCGACCCTTCGGTTGGAAGGTTGAGTACTGGGATGGTCAGGCCCGCCTCACCCCCCGATCAATTGGCGTCACGACTCGTATCGCTCTCATACCTCGCGCCCTGTCTCAGCTATTCACCGCCTGGCAAGACACCTTAGTTTCCGTGGATTCGGCATATACTGCTCAGATGATTGCCGGATATTTTGAAGTCTTTGCCGATTCTGTTGAATTTTGTGACTGGCCTCTAGAAGACATCCAACAAAGTGCAGACCGCGACATCAAACGCTATTTTTCAGGCGAGAGAGGCGACCCCTTGCTGGCTTCTGTCATTGCGCTAGAACCGAACACTCAGAAATTGGCGGGGCTGGCTCTATTTGTGCTTAAACCTGAGCAAAAGCCCTATTTAGACTTACTCTATGTGCGATCGCCCTTTCAAAGACAGGGTATGGCGACAGCGATGGTGAGCTGGGGTATGAGTCGCCTGATCGAAACTGAATTTCACGAGCTTTTCAGCACTTACCATATTTGCAATCACCAGAGCCGCCAATGGCATCACAAATTTGGTTTTCAGGATATTTATGACCCTTATTATATCCGACTCAGATTAGGATGGCTAAACAACGAGATTTGGAGAAAGGAGAAGTTAGGAGAGTTAACAGGATTAGCTGCCCTCCTTCAAGAGCAATCGCAGTGGCAATCCCAAATTGAGTCGGATGTTTAGAGCCCCTTTACCTTTGCTGATTACTTTAGGCTAAACCTTAGATCAATGGATCGAGTCAGAGCAACCGATCTTGCAAGGCGCGATCTCGAGGGACAAACGTCAAAAGCTAATAATCAGGTTTCTGGTTTTGAAGCAGGATTTCCAGAGGATAAGCATAGTTGTTTTCGCATAAAGTACAGGGTATGACTTTCGGGATACTCATCGAGTTGACCAAAGATGGTGTATCCCAGTTTTTCGTAAAAAGCTTTGGCTTGAAAGCTAAAGGTCATCAGGCAGCTGGCGCGGCACCCTCGGGTGAGGCCCAACTGTTCTGCATAGGTCACCAGGGATGAGCCAATGTCGCGATCGCGATAGTTCTCTTCTACCCAGAGAATATGGATGTAGAGCCATTGAAACCCGGTGGAGCCGGTTAACCCGCCGAGTAAATTGCCCGCCGGGTCGCGAGCGGCCAGCTGTAGCAGATGCTCGTCATAATGGCCGGTTTTCTTAGCGTTGTAGGCATCGATGTGCTGGCTGAGCAGGTCTGCCTCGGTGGATGAGAGACTTTCGTCAATTTGGATATCGGGTGGGGTTGGCATGGGCAGCAAGGGGAGTCGGGGAGAGAGGGTAGTGGGTAGTGGGTAGTGGGTAGTGGGTAGTGGGTAGTGGGTAGTGGTAGACAGAGAGAGGGTAGTGGGTAGTGGGTAGTGGGTAGTGGGTAGTGGGTAGTGGTAGAGAGAGAGGGGGAAATGTGGGAAAGACAAGTCGATTATTTTGAGCCTAAGGTTGGCCCTACGGCCTTGGGTAACTGGTTTTCGAGGAGGATGAGTTGGGTGTTAATTTGGGTCAGATGAGCGGTAGAAAAAGACGGGTTGGGGGTTGTTTCAGGTGGATGTAAAGACATGATGTCCATCATTCCAACGGCGTCTGAGAGGGGAAGATTTGGGAAGGCGTGATCCCTTAGATAGTGAATAAATTTTAGAGTCCTAAAGGCGTCAAACCAAACCCAAAGATATCTGCAAAAGTGGGCCAGGTCTCGGCACTGTCGGTCAGCCTGGGGTAGGACTTTCTCTAAGCCTAAAGCCAGTAAAGCGTCTAAAACTAGAGTGTTGTGGGTCGCCGCCTGTTTGATGTCTGCCTGTTTGATGTCTGTCTGTAAAGAGATCTGACTTTGAAATCGTTCACGAACTGATAAATGGGTGGTCGGCAAATTAGAGGAAGGGGTCCACAGCTTAGGGATCACATCTAACCAGATTTTTAAATACTGAAAAATCTGAGGATGGTAAAGCTCAAATTTGGGCTGTTGTGCCAGGCGTGCCATCGCTGCCCCGGTGCCAAAGGGCACCCGTTTTGAAATCCTGGAGGCTAGTTGAATCACAGGCACTTTTAAGCGTAAGATCTGTCCCGTCTTGGCTAATTTGTTGAGCATGTAAAAGTCCTCTGCTGCGGTGCGTTTTGGAAAACCGCGCACCATGGCATAGTGGTACGCATTAATTTTGAGCAGGCTACCAATGGTTTGAAACGCATAGGGTGATCCGACCTGAGCTAGCTGGATAACATAATAGCGAAGAGAAATTTCGTAAAATAGAATGTTCTCATGGGGTGGGACATGCTGAAAGGGATAGATCGCAACAGCCACATCGGGGGCGGGCAGAGTGTTATCAAAGTAATGCAGGGGCAGCTTAACATCCGCATCTGTACAATGAATCCAGGGGCAAGCGACAACCCCCCGATGAATGCAAGCCAGGGCCAAATCTCCGCCAATTTTGCGAGCTAAGCCAACCCCTTGTTTTACAGGCAGTTGTCGACCATCGGTGGCACAGTCTACGATCAGACAGTCACTCTCTTGCCCCAGGGGCACGCAGCTGATGGCGTGCTCAGTGGGGCTAAACTGCTTCCAAAAAGCCTGGGTCTGGGCAACGGCCACCGGATCGCTATCGACCGCTGAGTTAACTACCACAATCACCAATGTCTGTTGTAGGTCTAAGGGAAGCACCTGTTCGAGACAGTCTAAGGGCTCGTCAAAAACTGGAATCACCAGAACAAACTGATAAGCTCGAGGGAGCTGAGCTAGAAACTCTGTCTGAAACCAACCAACAATGGGCTCTGCATAACCCTCAAGGTATTGACGGATGGTGGCAGCAGCCATGTTCCCTTCTAACTCCTAACTCCTAGATCCTAACTCCTATTACCAGGGACAACTCCTCTCTGTAAGCCCCCCCAATTGCCTCCTCAATGCAGCACAGGCCGCACCGGCAAAGATTGCAAAATATTGGCTTCGATGGGCAAAATCTCTGCCAGACGTTCTGTTACCTGGCTGGGGGAATAGTACTGGGTCGCAAAATTTAGAAAAAGGTGGGCGTGGCGGGCTTCTGCTCGGGTGAGTGATTGGTAAAAGTTTTTGAGCAGCCCCAGGGGCAGCGCCTCTGCCACTTTTGCAAATCGTTCTAGCCCTCTTGATTCAAGGATGCTAGCAACCAGCAACCGATCGAGAAAATATAACTCGGTGCCAGTCCGCAGCACCTTGCGAAGCTGCTTGATGTAGGCATCTTTTTGATCGGCTTGGTTGGTGAGGTTGCGATCGCACATCAGCCGAAACACCTCGCGATAGTGCCTGAGTTCTTCAATCGCTAGCTCAATCATGGCCGCAACCAGATCTGGCTTGTCTGGGTAATGGGCCGCCAGGGTGAGCGCCGAACTCGATGCTTTTTTTTCATTCGCTGCATGGTCGATCAGAAAGCGATCAAAATCATCCAGTACGACTTGCAGCCATTGATCAGAGCTCTCACACAGCAATTGAATGGGCAATTGAATAGGCAATTGAATGGGCAATTGAATGGGCAGTTGGACGGTCATAGGCGACGGGCAGGGCTTTCAGGGGGTCAAACGCAGGCTTAGGGCCTCACTCAATCATAACAGTCGGCAAACCTCGGCTCCATGGCTGGCATCACGTCTATTACTCCGAGCTCAACATTTTATTTCCGTGACGAATATCCTAATTCCCGCCCTTGATTCCCGCCCTTGTCTTTGGCCTCCATTTTGGGCGAATATGACCTAGATGAACAATCCGACCATAATGCCGCCGTCCCCCCCACAATACGATGCCCCGTCATACGATGCTATTGTTGTTGGCTCAGGGGCAACCGGGGGCGTCGCGGCAAAGACGCTCAGCGAGCAGGGGCTCAAGGTCCTGGTTTTAGAAGCGGGGCCAGCCGTTAATCCTAAAACCGCTCTGGGTAACGGTCCTAAGGCCATGGCTAAACGGCTCCACAACCTGTTTGTATCGCGGCGGCAGTCTTATCAGTCGATGCATCCGGGTTATTGGAAGGCCAATCCTGATCTGTTTATCGACGAAAAAGATAACCCCTATACCACCCCGGCCAACAAACCTTTTTACTGGATTCGGGGTCGCCAGGTGGGGGGCAAGAGCCTGACCTGGGGCGGTATCACCCTGCGGCTGTCGGATTATGAGTTCAAAGCTGCCAGCCGCGATGGCCATGGCGAAGATTGGCCAATCGCCTACCAGGATCTGGCTCCCTACTACGATCGACTGGAGCAGTTTTTGCAAGTCCACGGCAACTGCGATCGCATCCCCCAGCTGCCCGATGGGCAGTATCAGCCGCCGTCAGAGCTGACCCCCGCCGAGCAACATCTTAAGTCTGTGGTGGAATCAGGATGGTGCGATCGCACCTTGATTGCCTCCCGTGGGTTTCGCCGCCCTCAACCCACCGCTGATACGCCCTGGCCCCGGTCTTCCAGCCAGGGAGCTGCCCTCCAAGCCGCCCTAGACACGGGCAACGTGACCCTGCAATCTGACGCCGTGGTGAGCCATGTCGTCTTTGACCCCAGCACGCGCAAAGCCCGAGGTGTGGGCTATATCAACCGCATCACCAAAACGACCCACGAGGTCTTGGGGCGTTTTGTTATACTCTGTGCTTCAACCATTGAGTCCGTTCGCATATTGCTACACTCCACCGAGCAATATCAGCCAGGGGGATTGCGAAATCAATCCGGTGTGCTTGGGCGTTATCTGATGGACCACGTCTCTACCACCACCTTTTTCTTTTTACCCGGTTTTGAGACGCCCCCACAGGCCTTCGAACTCTCTGGCAGCGATAGCTTTTTTATCCCGTGTTTTTGTAATTTAGACACCCAGCAAGAAGACTTTCTCAGGGGCTATGGCCTTTGGGGCGGCATCCAACGCTTTGACCCCCCTAGCGCTTTTCGCAAAGTGGGTAAAGGAGCCATTGGCTTTCTGATTGCCCACGGAGAGGTTTTACCTAACCCCAAAAACCATATTCAGCTCAATCCAGCGGTGACCGATGTCTGGGGCATTCCCGTCCCCCACATTGATTGCGCCTGGTCCGATAATGAACAAAACATGCTGGCGCACATGAATACCCAAATCAATGAGATTATCCACCGGGCCGGGGGCCATCCCATGGGCCTCACCGAGTTGTTTCACATTCCTATGTTTGCAAACTACGTACGCAAGATGGAAAAAATTATGGCCTTTGCGGCCCCCCCTGGCTACTACATCCATGAAGTGGGCGGGGCCCGCATGGGCACCTCGCCCGACAATTCTGTTGTTAACTCAAATAATCAATGCTGGGAAGCCCCCAACCTGCTAGTCACCGATGGGGCCTGTTGGACATCATCTGCCTGGCAAAGTCCCACCCTCACCGAAATGGCTATTACGGCACGGGCCTGTGAGCAGATTGCTAAAAAATTTCATAGCAAGTGCTTTTAAACAAAGAGCAATTGCTGATTTAGGACATGAATTTGATTTGGGATTTACCTGACCATTCCCCTCCTCCTTCTTTGCAGCTTGCGGGCGGCTGGACCCGCGAAACGCTCCAATTTAGCGATCGCACGCTTCATCTCTGGTGTCCTGCAGATACCGATGCCGTATTGGAACATCAGCTGAGCACAGGGGACGACACCGATCCCTTTTGGTGTTACCTCTGGCCAACCGCGCGGATCCTGGCTCAACAGGTGCTGACGGCCAAATCTCCCTTGCCTCAGCGGGTCTTAGAAGCAGGCTGCGGGATTGGTCTGGTGGGGCTAGCCGCATTAGCCGCAGGCGTATCAAACGTCACGTTTCAAGATCTACAGTCAGCAGCCGTTGAGTTGGCGTTACATAACGCGCAGACAAACGGTTTCGCAGCTCGGGCAGTTGGCCAAGTCGCCGATTGGCGCGCCCCGTCCGACGACGTTTTTGACTGGATTTTAGCATCAGATATCCTCTACGATCGGTCGTTACACAGGCCACTGCTCAAATTTCTGGAGGCCGTCATCCCCCCCAACAGGACAAGGCCAACTGCGCCCTCTATCTGGATTGGCGATCCAGGACGCAGTGAGGCAGAGGACTTTCTCAACCTGGCAAAGAAGCCTTTTCACATCGAGCTATTTGATGCCAATGACCGTCAGATGAAACACCCGCTTCGCGGGCAGTACCAGCGATTGGTGCTCCGACCCTACGCTCAATGATCAAGATTTCCTTAACCACGGTCAAGCCACTAACACGAATAAAAGATATCTATGGTTCTAATCAAAATCCTTATCAACAGATAGACAGCTTCGAAAGCATCTGTAAATGCAGATACAGATGAGACCTTATCACCACTTATTAAATGGGGCAAATTGATAGGAGCTGCCCTAGCCATGAAGTCTCATCATTCCATCTGGCTCAAAAGACTTTCTATAACCTTTGCACTGACACTCTCTACAGCCTTCATCGCGGCCTGCTCAAGTTCTTCTACCAGTAGCGAACCCTCAGGGGATGCCGCCGCTGATACAGCGAGTGCGCCTGCGGGGGATGGCAAGACTATCCGCATTTCTATTGGTACCCAAGATCAGGTGATTAATACCGCCGTTGGGGGCGCAACTGTCCGGGAACTGGAGCTTTTAGAGAAGCATCTACCCACAACCGGAAAATATGAGGGAGTAGAGTATGAAATTGAATGGTCTAGCTACACCTCTGGTCCACCCATTACCAACAAGATGCTTGCCGATCAGATTGACATTGGCTTGATGGGAGACTTCCCAGCGGTGATCAATTTGATCAAGTTTCAAGAAGAAGCGGGCGATGTCACCTCCACCTTTATTGGCACCCTGGCCTACAGCCCTAACGGAGCCGGGAATGCAGTCGTTGTGCCCAAAGACAGTGACGTCACCTCCCTGGCCGATCTTAAGGGGGGCTCCGTGTCAGTGCCCTTTGGCTCTGCGGCCCATGGCATGGTTTTAAAGGCACTCAGTGATGCCGGGATTGATCCAGAAACGGACGTAAAACTCATTAGTCAGGCCCCTGAGGTGGGTGGCACCAGTCTGAGGACAGGCCAGATTGACGCCCACGCTGATTTTGTACCCTTTGGAGAATTGTTTCCCTACCGAGGATTTGCCAAAAAGATTTTTGACGGTGCCCAGACCGGGGTGCCCACCCTGCATGGCATTGTGGTTCGCTCTGACTTTGCAGAAGAGTATCCCGAGATTGTCCAGGCCTATCTCCAGGCCATGCTCGAAGCCAATCAAATATTCCAGGAGAGCCCTGAGGAAATCTCTGCCCAGATTGAAGAATGGTCTGGCATCGAGAAAGAAGTAGTCTATATGTTCTTGGGGCCATCCGGGCTACAGCCAATTAATCCAAGCATCGGAGAGGTTCAGCTAGAAGCCTTGAAAAACAGCATTGCCACCCTGATCAGCCTGGGTAAAATCGAGTCGCCGGTCGACCCCGAAGACGTGACCCAATGGGTGGATGAAAGCTATCTGCAGCAAGCTATGGAAGCCATGGGACTAAACTATGACGAGGTGATTGAAGCGGGTGAGAACTATGTGATTACCGGCAGCGACGCCCTGACTGATGAGCCGATTGAAGAACCCAAGATGGCGGCTCAACTATGGATTCAAGAGGAGCCTACGGTAACTAATTTTGCCTCGATCCCCAATATGATCAAAAAGCTCAATGAGCTACAGACCGATGGCAAAGCAGCTGACGTGATCTTTGTGCACGATCGCAATAAGGGCTGGAAGCTGTTTGCAGAGAACTCTTACTACGTGACTAAAGGGGATGAAGTCTCAGCCTTTTTGCTAGAGGCCGACGCCAAGACATTTGCCTCTGAGTCAGGTGGCCAGGTAACCACCTTCAAGAATCTGCTACAGACCTATGCGAGTGGTCCTCAGCCAGTTCAGGTGAGCCGATTGACCCTAGAGAACTTGCGCCAGGCGCTGCTGGCTGCTGTGCCCGCAGGGTGAAGGAGGTAGAGGTAGGTAGTGGGTAGTGGGTAGTGGGCTTCGGCGCGAGCGCTCAGCCGAGCGGTAGTGGGTAGTCATCTGTAGGGTGGGTTAAGCTGCCGGGAACCTCAAAATCTTGACCAGCCCCTGTCAATCGGCTAGCCCACCATCCGAAAATGTCTACCGATCCCATAAACACATCTGGTGGGCAATGCCTTCCCCCTTCCCCATCTCCACGTCCCTCCACCCTCCACCCTCCACCCTCCACTCTCCCCACCATGGCTAATACCCTCCCTCAAACCCGCGTACCTGTTACCAGTCAAACCCCAGCGGTAAGGCTATTTAAAACTTTCAAAGCCTTCTTTTTCTCAGGTCGATCTGCCAGACGTTTTTTAGCCCTGGTGCTCTTTTTTGGCATCTGGCAGGTGCTATGTGTGATCAGCTTTAAATTTTTGATTAACTTTCAGCTGATACCTTCTCCGTGGGAGGTTTTAGAGGCCACCCTTGATTTCTTTACGAGTGATCCAGGGGTACATATCCGCTCTAGCCTCGTAAGGGTCTTGGTGGGGTTTGCCATTGCTTCAGTTTTGGGCATCGTCTTGGGCATGTTTATCGGCTGGTTTCAAATCGTTGAAGATCTCCTGATGCCGCCGTTAGAGCTGCTTAGGCCGATTCCAGCTGTGGCCTGGATTCCGCTGGCGATTTTGATGTTTCCCACCGCTGAAGCGGGGATGATTTATCTCACCTTTATTGGAGCGTTCTT
>JBCCRZ010000194.1:0-9509 GCA_039200855.1 Cyanobacteria bacterium P01_D01_bin.44
ATAAACTTTCCAAGGGGCCTTACCTGTTTTCCAAAGATCCTCCAGTGTGTTTTTGTCGCGCAGGGTATCCATCGGTTGCCAAAAACCGTGATGCTTATAAGCCGAGAGCTGCCCCATACCAGCTAGCTTTTCTAAAGGCTTGCGCTCCCAAATCGTTGAGTCATCATCGATAAAATCAATCACATCCGGCTCGAGGACAAAATATCCGCCGTTAATCCAGCCACCGTCTCCTTCGGGCTTCTCCATAAAGCTAGCCACTTTAGAGGCATCTTCCCCAAAGTTAAGCGCCCCAAACCGACCGGACGGCTGCGTCGCCGTGACCGTCGCCAGCGTCTTTTGCTGACGATGAAACTCAATCAGTTGGGTAATATCTACATCACTTAAACCGTCACCGTAAGTAAAACAAAATGTCTCATTGCCGATGTGCTCTCTGACCCGTTTTAGCCGCCCACCAGTCATGGTCTCTTCGCCCGTATCCACCAGGGTGACGCGCCAGGGTTCGGCCTTACCCGTGTGGACATTCATTTGATTAAACCGCATGTCAAACGTGACATCTGACATGTGCAAAAAGTAGTTGGCAAAATATTCTTTGATGACATAGCCCTTGTAGCCACAGCAGATAATAAACTCCTCAATCCCATGGGCAGCATAGATTTTCATGATGTGCCATAGGATTGGGCGACCCCCAATCTCAACCATGGGCTTCGGTTTAATAGCGGTTTCTTCACTCAGACGGGTGCCAAAACCACCTGCCAAAATCACAGCTTTCATTGCAAGATACCTCTCAACTCCCTGACGCCTAGAAGGCTATACACTCAACCACAAAACACTAAAACTGAGTAGAAATTTGACTCAAAATTTTATCGATCACCTCTTTATATCGGTCCAGGCTAAAGGTCTTAAGCACCTTGGCTCGGGTGCTGGGCCAGTCGAGCGGCGGCAGGGTACCGTTATCAATCGCCAGGATGTTTTGGGCTAACTGGTCAGCGGTCGGCTCACAGGTCCACAAATCAGTGGAGACCTCAAAAAACTCATCTAAGGCTGGGGTCGCCATGGTCAAGGTCGGTAGCCCCAGCGTCAGCGCATCGATCAGCTTGGTGGGCACCGCCGCCCGCGCCCGCTCTGATTGCCCAAAGATACCCAGAGCCAGGTCACAATTTTCGATCAAATAATTAGGGAGTGAGCCGTCTGAAAACCGCAAATCGGGGCGAATAAACACCTGATCGCTCAGGCCCTGCTCTCGAATTAAGGCTTCATATTTTTCTAACAGATGCCCTTGCCCCGCGGGCGGAATGCCAAACAGGTGGCAGGTAAAGGGAATTGACTTTTCCTTGAGCTGTTGCATCGCGTCGATCATCGTATCGACACCATGCAGCGCAATCAGAGTCCCCCACCAGCAAATCCGTAGCGGCCCCTGGCGCTCATAGTCGCGTTTACAGGCAGTGGTGGGTTCACTAAAGAGCGGAGACGCAAAGAATTTTTGTTTATCGACCTTAACGCCCAACAGGTCAGCCCAATAGTCAACCTCGTACTCCGCCGGGTTAATGAAATAGTCAGACTGAGTCAAAGCTAAAATATCGTTCTCTTTGAGTGCCCGCGCCTCAGCGCTGTCCGCAGCCACTGTTTTTTGGTCTCTAACCAGGGCGTCGTAGAGCAGCACATGGATCTCGACAATCAGCTTGGTCTGGCAGAGTCTGGCGACCCGCAAAGCCGTTTTGACTAGCCGAATATTGACAGGCAAGACATATAAAACGTCGGACAATAGTGCCTTGATGAACAAATCAACCAGGCCATAAAACTGAAAGAGTTTGTGGGCAACTTTAGTCGCTAAGCTTTTTTTAAGCCCCCGTTCTTGATAAAACTCGGGCGAAACCCAGGCTACCCGATAGCCATCGTCAACCAGGAGTTTGAGCAGGTTTTGGGAACGATAGGCACCATAGACGTTGCCGTACAAACAGAGTTTGAGTCGTTTTTTGGAGATGGCCATGAAAGTCTCTTAAGAACGGCGTCAGCAGAAAAATTGCAAGGGGGCAGCTAGCCATCGGCTGGAGCAAGTTTGGGCGACTCGGGCTGCATCATCAGCTTAAAGATTCTGGAGAGGGTCGAGAGCACCACCCTGGGCTGACGCATCAACGCCGGATCGTGGGTCACTGACCTAAACCAATAGCGCGCCGCCAAAAAGCTGCGCTGTCGATTGGACATCGTGCTCACCGAGGTATCTAACATTTTGAAGGTGAGATATCGGTAAAAATTAGAAATACAGCGTCTTTTCAGTAAGGCCAGTGAGGGGGGGACATCCGCAAACACTTTTTCAATGGCTTTGAGCTTTGACGTTTCGTGCTTTTGGAGGTTAAAAGACGCAGAGTTGGTCGAAACTCGATAGAGAATCTGGGGTGACTCCACCAGCGCAAAGTCATAACGTTTGGCTAACCGCAGCCACATTTCCCAATCTTCGGACGGGGGTAGCTCAGCGTCAAAGCCGCCCACTTTCTGGAGTGCCGAGCGCCGGACTAGCGGATTTGAACCACATTCTAAAAAGTTAGACACCAGTAAGCGCCGATAGACATCCCCTTGAAACGAAGGGCGCATCCCAGGTCGAAAAAAGGCTCCGCTATCGTCAATGTAATCAGTCCAGCTGTAGGCAACCGCCGCTGTCGGGCTGTCTTGCAACGCCTGATATTGGTCTGTGAGCTTCTCAGGCACCCACAGGTCGTCGGCGTCTAAAAACGCAACATACTCACCCTTGGCTTTTTCGATACCGCGATTGCGACTGATGGCAACCCCCGAATTTTCGTAGGAAAAGACGTTGAGGCGTGAGTCTGCGATCGCACCCAAACGCGCTAACGTACCATCTTGGGACCCATCGTTGATGACAATAATTTCAAAATCAGTAAACGTTTGCGTCAGCACCGACTGCACGGTGTCGCCAATCGTTCTCTCGCTATTGTAGGCAGGAATTACAACGGAAATTGAGGGCATGGCCGCTTAAAATAGCTTGAATAATAGTCAAAATAATCATAAAAAACGGCATTAATTGAAACGCCATTCATCAAGCAGATAACTTGGTTATATTTTTTTTCAGCAGATAAAAAGGACTCATAAACCCCCCGACAAAAAAGACCAGCTCACACATCAACACCACATCATGCTTGATCTGCCACCGATATTTCAGGACGTGGGTCACAATCCGCCGCAAATTACCCATTAAAATACGCCCGACAATCATCGGCTTTTGCAGCGCGTTCACATTAATCAACCGCAGCTCACAAATACACCCCCCCACTGTGTGGGATAGCTTTAGCAGCGCGTCTCGCTCCAGGCGTTTTTTAGGGATGTAATGGTAAATATGCATGTCGGGGTTGTACCAAATTTCCCACCCGTGACGGTGCATCCGAATTGAAATCTCAAAGTCATTACCGCCCCGCGTCGTGCGCTGGAGTTGCGCAGGCACGCACTCTAACCAGGCCTGTTTGCGAATCACCAAGCCCGCCCCTGGCGGCAAACTCAGGGTTTCAGGCTGGTAAAGATGGGGCTTGGCACCTCGCTCTTTAATCGCCAAAAAAGACTGAATTCGCTTGAAATCTTTGGGGGGGTCTACCTCAAACTCGCCGTGGATTTGACCGCCATAGGCCCCTGCCTCAGGATGAGCCTGACCAAAGCGATGGGCAGCACTGACCCAATTTTCATCCGGGGCGGTGTCATCGTCTAAAAAGCCCACCCATTCACCCTGGGCCGCCTCTACCCCACATTGCCGAGCATAGGCCAGCCCCTGTTGGGTCTCAGCCACATAGCGCAGGGACAGCGCAGCAGGCCAGTTTTGCTGATACTGTTTCACCAGGGTGACGGTGCCATCGGTGCTGTTGTTGTCGACCACGACGATTTCCCAGTTGAGGTGGGTGGGGACTACTTGCAATCGCAACCGATCGAGCACCCGAGCCAGCCGCCCCGCCCCGTTATAGGTCGGAATCACCACCGTAAAATCCATTGCGACCTCCATTGCCAAACCCTCCATGACCCCGTCCTCCATCAGTCTTCAGCTCCGGTCAGGGGATGGGGTTTTGATAGCTGATAGCCCTGGGCATACAAAATGCCGGCCTGCTGCACCGATTGCAGCATTGCCGGTGTCTCCACCCCCTTAGCAATGGTGCCGATTAGTCCTTCGTTGCTTAGCATTCCCAAGGCTGTGAAGCTTGAACTGCGCTGACGCCATAGCCACTGGCGACTGAGTTTTAGATAATCAATAGGGAGCTGTCTGACAACTCGAATAGACGCCTGGGTCGGCTCAAAATCATCAATGGTTACCCCACAACGCAGCTCATGCAAACCACAAACTAGCTCACGACTGGCCTCTGGCAGCGCCCTCACCGCCGCCGCTGAGATCTCAAAACAAACCTGCTCCGGCGACAGACCGCTGCGCTCGAGTTGGGACACAATAAACGCCAGCAATTGACGATCTTTAATACTGTCAATAGACAGGTTGATCGCATAGTTGCCTCGACCCATTATCGTTTGATCCTTGGAAGAGACCAGGGTAAAAAATTGACGCATAATCCAGCGGTCGAGGGTAGCTAGCACGCCGTAGTGACGGGCAATTGGGAAAAACTGAGCAGGCATAATCGGTAGCCGCTCACTCCCCTGAAACAGTCGTACCAGCAGCTCACGCTGCTCAAACGGCGGAGCCGTCTCATCCACCGCCCGCACTACCTGCTGAAATAGCTGAAACTGCTTATTTTCAAACGCTTCGGTCAAGGTTGCCAACCACTGGTCTCGATCGGGCCAACGTCGTTCGGCTTGCCAGCCTTGAACCCGGTCTTGGGCAGCTTTTTTGAGCAAAAAGAGGGGACTCACCAGACTGCTGGTTAGATGTTCGCGCTTGCACGCCTCCAGGAGAGGCAAATCTTTTTGTAACTTAGGTTTCGTCACATAGTTCATCACCAAGCGCCGGAAATCATTCACCACATAGGGCGGTATCCGCAACGGGCGCTGCCAATCAGGCGTCCCGAGCATCCGGATATACGACCGGCTCAACCCCACACAGCGAAAGAGCGCTACTAGATAGTCTCGCTGTACACGACTATTTGGGATCTGATGACGCACTACCATCTCGGGGTTATACCAAACCTCCCAGCCCCCTTTTTGAATATGCAGCAACGCTTCCAGGTCTTCGCTAGCCAGCCCAGCGTCTTTGCCTTTGTTGTTGAGAAATAAACGCTTGGGCACCTGGTCTAACCAAGCTGCTCGGCGCACAACCAGCCCCGCTGCTGGAGGTAAAATCTTGGTTTTAGGCTGATAGAGATGGGGCTTATCTCCCCGCTCAATGATGGCTAAAAAGCATTTAATCTGGTCAAATCCATCCGGCAAAGGCCCTTCGATATCCCCGTGGATTTGGCTGCCAAAAGCCCCTGCCTGGGGATACTGTCTGGCAAAGCGATAGGCGCTTTCTAACCAATCTGGACTGGGGAGATTGTCATCATCTAAAAAGGCGATCAGCTGACCATGGGCAGACTCAACCGCATATTGACGCGCATGGGCCGCCCCTTGCTCCGCCGCAAATCGATAGTGCAGCGACACCTCACTCGGCCACCATCCCATTCGCGTTTGGCAGTCTCGCACCACTTGCTCTGTCTCGTCGGTGCTATTGTTGTCGCAAACGATCACTTCCCAAGTAAAGCCCAGGGCATTGCGCTGCGATCGCAGCTTCTCGAGTACTTGAGATAAACGACTGGCTCCGTTATAAGTCGGAATCACCACCGTAATATCAACAGCACTATCCATAACCACCCCCGCATTAGACGACAGCCCCCTCTGATCAGCGGGCATCTGCAAACTATGCGGCTGAAATAACTGTTCAGAACTAACCATTACCTAAACTCAGCCGTGCCAGAGTTTGTGAAGAGGAGCTTCAAAAAAATAGAGGGGCTTTCCGTAGAGAGCTGGAAGAACCCGATAGCGCAGAGCATTGAAATCTGGGGGCATTAATCTGCACTGCGTTTCAAGATTACGGGAAAACTGAGGGAAGCTATGTCGGTAATTTCACCACACTTGGGCAAATTGCTACAATCCTCAATTCCTTAACTTCAACGATTCTTTAAGCAGCGGGACGAAGGCTTTGCATATTTAGAAACCGAGTCTCTTTGGAAGGTTACGCCAACTCCCTTAAGATTCCGTCAAGATAAGATTCCGTCAAGAAACCTGGTTTCTCGATCGATCAACCCAATTTATCGCCGCTCAGGATAAAAATCGGATCCACCGACTTCAAAACCTGGTGATTGCCCCGCGTCTCTAATCGATTTACCGTGGGCTGGGCAACTTCTACATTGCGCACTTGGAGTTTGGCAAAGGTTTCAGAAATCGCATACAGCGCTTCAAAATTGCTGGCGGTCACCGCAATGTGCCCCTCCGGGCTGAGTTTCTCCCACACTTGCATGAGCAGCTCTTGATAAGAACGCCCTCCCTCAACCAAGACACAAGTTGGCACATGGGGCAGCTGATCAAAGCACTCGGGGGCGTTGCCCACCACCACCTCGACATTCGTCACCCCAAACCGCTCACAGTTAGCCTGGATCAGGCTAGCCACATCCTCATCCCGTTCAACCGCCACCACCTTGCCCTGGGGACAAATTAACCCCGCCTCCACAGCAATGGTGCCAGTACCTGCGCCAATATCCCACAGCACTGCATCAGGGCGCAGCCGCAAATAGCCCAGCAAAAGTAGGCGCACTTCGCGTTGGCTCATGGGAATCCCAGGCAATTGCTCAAATAAATGATCGGGGATTCCGGGGGTAACATAGGGCCAGACTGCCGACATAGAGATGTTGTGAAGAAACGTTTTGGAGACTGGGCAAGTTTACAAAATGAGGATAGCGCTGTTGCAGTGGGGTGACTAGTGGGATGGGGTGGTGGTCAGGTGATGCTGTACAACTCTGAGTGTTTTAAGGGACACATCACTGTTACCCGTAAAGTTTGCCCCTGCTTGTTGCAGCATTTGTAGCTGTGCGATCGCAGCCTCCGTAATCGCTTCCCCTGGCATCAAGGTGGGAATCCCTGGTGGGTAGGCGCAGACGGCCTCAGCACTGATTTGCCCAGCTGCATCCGCCAGGGGGCAGGCTTTGCTGGGGGCAAAAAACGCCTGGCGTGGCGAGAGGGGAGGGAGAGAGTGGTGGGTAGTGGGGAGTGGGTAATGGGTGGGATTTTGGATTTTTGATTTTGGACTTATCCTGGGCTGGTCGAATGGATTTTGGACAAGCGCCTCAACTGCAGTGACCAACTGCTCGATATCACTGACTGTATTCCCTAGACTAATGATAAAGGTCAACAGAGTCAGGGTTGGTAACTCTGCGGTCACCCTAAATTGCTGATTGAGCAGGTCATCGGCGTCGAAACCTGTCATGCCCAAAGACGAGATATCTAACGTCAGCCGGGTAGGGTCGAGCCTAAACCCCTTGGGCAGATCGGACTGATTTAAGAGACGTAGGGACGCGCCCTGGCTAAGCGCTTGAATCGCTTGCTCAGAAAGAGCCAACGTTCTTGCCATCAGCGCAGATCCCTGATTGGCCATTTGATGACGGGCCGCATCTAATGAGGCTAGTAGCAGATAGCTGGGGCTGGTGGACTGGGTCAGCTGAAGCGCCTGCTGAAGCCGATTGCGATCGCACCGTCCCCCCTGCACATGCAGCATCGCCGCCTGAGTCAGGGCCGAGAGCACTTTGTGGGTAGACTGGATCACCATATCTGCACCCGCTTGTAAAGCAGGCGTTGGCAAATCAGCATGAAAGGCAAAGTGGGGACCGTGGGCCTCATCCACCATCAGGGGAATGCCATAGCGGTGGGTAATGGCTGCGATCTCAGCCACGTCAGCGCAAATTCCCTGATAGGTGGGTGAGACGATCAGCACTGCTTTGGCATCGGGGTGCTCGGTAAGGGCGGCTTCGATCGCCCTCGGTGTGACCCCTGTCGCTAACTGCCAACCGTCATCGTACACAGGCGATACGAAGACCGGCATCACCCCCGACAAAATCAGCCCCGAAATCGCTGAGCGATGAACATTACGCGGCAAAATCAGCTTGTCACCAGGCCCGCAGGTTGCCAAGATCGCTGCCTCTATGCCACAGGTGGAGCCGTTCGCCAAAAAATAGGTATGCTCTGCACCAAAAGCCTCTGCTGCCAGGGCCTGAGCTTGAGAAATCACAGCCTCTGGGGCAAACAAATTATCCAACTCTGACAGCTCTGGCAAATCAACCCGAAAAACTTCAGCCCCCAAAACCGAGCGGTGCAAATCCGAAATTCCCTGTCCCCGCTTGTGCCCAGGCGTGTAAAAAGCCGCATTAGGCCGCTCACCACACTGCTGCAAGGCAGCGACTAGAGGAGCCTCTTGCTGAGACAACATCCGCCACCTCAAACGATCAAAATAATTTAACGCTGTCAACCCAGGAGCAGAGATTGAGTCAGACCTGAGTGTGGAATCCGATACTGTATCGCCTCCTAATAGGAGCAACGGGGTGGGTTGGCCGTTCTTGCCCCTAAGCAATCGGGGTTTGGCAGTGCCAAACCCCGATCAAAAAGAGGACAATAACCCTCTCAAGCTTCAGAAAACCAGATTAAAGTTAAGCGGCCTATTTGCGAATTTGCTTAGCCATATTGCGGAACATGTCCATACTGCTGTCCACCGAAGCAGAACGACGCTCGGTCGGCTTTGACTCGGCCTCAGAAGATTGAGCAAAGGAAGCGCTCTGACCAAAAGTCTCAGAAGATTGAGCAAAGGAAGCGCTCTGACCAAAAGTAGAGGAGGTGCTTTGACCAAAAGTATTCGTTGCTGGTGGAGTCGATGGCAAGCCATTCTCACCTAACTGAGTGCTCTTCATTGCAGAAATGCTCTTAGTACTGGCCTTCTCTCCGGTTTCACCTTTTTTCTTGGCAAACGTATGCCTGATGACTTTATTAGAGCGCATGTAATCAATGTCGCCCATCGTCTTAGCGTCATCTTCGCTCAGGTAGAAGGCACTTTGTCCTTGATTATTTCCACCAAACAGTGCGCGGATAATTCCCATGATTTAGTCCAGCTGTAATTTGATAACGAATAGTAATCATTATCTTACCTTATATTAACTTTCATGAGCAATTCTCAGAAAAGTTTTTCAGACCCTGCCTGATTAGAATTGAGATCAGACTGATTCAAACGCATATAGGAAAGCGCCTGATAAAGAGCAGCCACCGAATTTTCGGCGGCTGCTAGCAGTCTCAGAAAGCGAGACATGATTAGGCCTTGATGCTAAGCGCTGACTTGCACTAGCTTAGAAAAATTCCGAAATCGGAGTGGACAAAAGATCGCCTACTCCAGCCACTGCCAATGTGGTATCAACCGTAAGCGTTCCATCCAGTGCCAGCGATGCAGACCCATCCCCCACCGACAAGGTGCCCTCTAACTGACTCAACAAATTGAGCGCAAACTCAACTGTTTCAAAAATGGGCAGGGTGCCCTCAAACACCCCAAGAGGAGTATCGACCAACGC
>JBCCRZ010000195.1:0-9495 GCA_039200855.1 Cyanobacteria bacterium P01_D01_bin.44
AGGAAAATAATGAACTCTGCGATCGCACAAAACGCATAGGGAATCAGTGTTGTTAACGTCGCTAACAAAATCACAAAGTTGAAGATATCAATCAGGGTCTTAGTCCCTGAATAATTCAACACCATCAAGACCGTGATCAAGAGGCTGGAGAGGACAATGCCTGTAGCAGGCACCCCCCGATTAGACATGCGGGCAAACTCCTTTGGAAAGAGATTATCCATCGCAGCCGCCATCGGCACTTGCCCCTGTAACATAATCCAACCATTGAGCGCCCCTGCGGAAGAAACAACGGCCCCTAATGCGACCGCGTAATAAGCCCAGTTACCCCAAATAGCCTGGGCAGCCTCTGCAAAGGGAGCCGCAGAGGTGGACAGCGCTTCCCTAGGCACAATACCAATGACGGCAGCCGTACTGAGGATATAAACCAATGCGGTCACCAGGGTGCCGACAATTGTGGCACGGGGAATATTTTTCCGAGGATTTACCACATCTGCGGCTGGAATAGTGGCAGACTCTAACCCAATGAAGGCCCAAAGCGTTAGCGCTGCAACCGAGGAGACTGCAGAAAAAGCGGGCTGGTCACTGGGATTGAAGGGCACAAAATGACTGCTATTGACCCAGAATAATCCCAAGGTTGCAATCGCCACCAGGGGCACAATTTTGATAACAGTGGTGAGCAACTGAGTCACGCCAGCTTCCCGGATACCGCGACAGTTAATCCAGGTAAAAAACCAGATGAGTGCGATCGCAGCCACCCCTGCCACCCATGTACTACTATCCAGAATGGGGAAAAACACTTTGAGGTAGCTGACACAAGCCACTGCGATTGCCGCATTCCCAGCCCACACAGCAATCCAATAGCCCCAAGCAATCCAAAATCCGATAAAATCTCCAAACCCCAGTTTTGCGTAAGCATAGGGTCCCCCCGCTTTAGGCACCCAGGAGGCGAGTTTGGCAAACACCAGCGCCAGGCAAACCGCCCCGGCTGCGGTGAATAACCACCCAATAATCGAAATCCCGCCATAGGGTCCGAGCGAAGCAGGCAAAAGAAAAATTCCTGAGCCGATCATATTGCCAACAACCAGAGCAGTTGCCATCCAAAAACCGAGTTTCCCACGGTTTGATTCTGTCGGGTCGTCTATTGTATTTTCAGTGATTTTCACAGTTCTATCTCCTAGTAGAGCATTTAGCAATGTCCAAACGCTTACGCTCCAATCTCTTACACCAAGAGAGCGTAGATTGGGAGTAGCGCTAGGGCGCGAGTGCTAAGTTGAGAACTCGCCATTGTGCTTGGCCTGATGACAGGGTTATGGGACAGATCTCGTTGATGAAAGAGATCTACAGAACGGTTGTATCAACCAGAGGTGATGGTGGGATTATTCTCTTCTCAAGCATTTCTTACAACAGAGCTGTCTAGGGAGGGCTCTGTTGTTAGCATAAGAACACAAGTTGAGGAAATTGTGAGTCAGGCACCGTTATGCTTTAGTCATATCTTTACTCGAACCGATCCCTAGACTATCTGTAAAATCTCTACTGCAGTGAGTGGTCAAAAACTCTAAGAAAACCTGTACCCGAGGTGAGAGATTACGCCGATGGGTAAAAACGGCTTGGATCATCAAGCTGGGGTGTATTTGGTCAGGCAAGAGGGCGATTAACCGCTGGTTTCTAAGATCTGCTTTGATCTGAAAACTGAGTAAGCGAGCAATGCCCAGTCCGGCCAGGGCTGCATTTTTCAACGCCTCGCTGTTGTCTGAATTAAAGTTGCTGCTGACCGGCAGGGCTTGCCAGCCGCCATCCAGCCAAAATTCCCAGGACAGTGGTTGTCCATCAAAAACATAGCGCATGCAATTGTGGTGGATGAGATCTTTGGGTGAAGTCGGGGTGCCGTGGGCTTTGAGATAGTCGGGGGATGCGCACGGAATCAATGGGCTCTCGCCTAAATGTCTGCGAATCAGGCTGGAGTCTTCTAAATCGCCTAGCCGAATGGCGACGTCAATGCCCTCTGCGACTAGATCAACGAAGCGATCGCTTAATTGCAAATCAATCTGAATCTCCGGATACTGGGCCAAAAATTGTGGCATCAATTGCACTAAAAAGCTTTGCCCAAACTCATACGAGGTGCTAACTGTCAGTTTGCCCCGAGGTTTGCCCCCTGAGACGACGACATCGTTGGCTTCATCTAGCTCCTGTAGCAATCGAGCCACGCGCTCGTAGTAAGTTGTGCCTTCAGCAGTCAAGCTGAGGGAGCGGGTGGTGCGCTGTAGCAAACGCACGCCCAGGCGATCTTCTAATTTGGCGACGCGTTTGCTGATAGCCGATGGGGTGGTGCCGAGCGTTCGCGCGGCTGCACTAAAGCTATTGGTTTCGACGCTTTCGACAAAGGCAATGAGCTCTGGAAGCTGGTGCAGCGCACGCATGATTTATTCCTGTTGAGCACAGATGTTTTGCCAACATACCGCCTTCTCACCTATGAGGGCAAAGATTAGGCTGGTAAAAAGGCCAGGTGTTTGCAGTCAAAGTTCCTTGATAGAGGTTTAACAATGGATACCCACAAAGTTGTTATCGTCACTGCGGCCAGTCGAGGTATTGGGGCAGGCTGTGCCAGGGAACTGGCTGCAAGAGGCTGCCAGGTTTCGTTGCTGGCGCGATCGCAACCTGTTATGGATCTAGCCAAGGAACTAGGCGGCATCGCAGTGCAAGGCTCAATGTCTACTACTGAAGATTTGCAAAAACTGGTGAACGCAACCTTAGACAAATGGGGCCGCATTGACGCCGTCGTGACCAGTTTTGGCGATCCGCCTCGGTTCGATTTGCTCGACATTTCTGATCAAATGTGGCTAGAGAATTTTGAAATGCTGTTTCTCAGCGTAGTTCGGCTGGCACGGCTGGTCACTGAGCCGATGCGACAGCAGGGGGGCGGGGCTATCGTTAATATTTCAGCCTGTGATTCTCAGGAGCCAGACCTGGGCACCCCGTTTAGTGGCACGTTACGAGCGGCGATGGAGGGGTTTACTAAGTTGTATGCCAAGCGCTATCGGCAAGACCATATCCGGATGAACGCTGTGGCCCCGTTTTTTGTTGCAGACAATATGGCAGAACTTGAAGGCTGGGATGTGCCAGATGACCTGATGTGGGGTCGCCCAGCTACCTACTCAGAGCTGGCTAAAGCCGTCGCTTTTCTGATCTCAGATGAGGCTAAATTCATCACAGGTACTACCCTCAAGGTCGATGAAGCCCGATCTGCGACGGTTTAACCCAACATAACAAACCCCTTAAGGGAACCTACCATGGTTGCAATTCCAATAAAAAACGATCTTCGAACCGAAATACGTGAGTTCTTTAAGCTCGCCATCCCGCTGGCGGGGGCTCAGGTCGCCCAGTCGGCTACCGGCTTTGCTGACACCATTATGATGGGCAGAATGGGGGCCGATATTCTCGCGGCGGGTGGCCTTGCGGCGGTATTGTTTATCTCAATTATGGTCACCGCCAGCGGGCTAGTCATGGGCGTTAGCCCGCTGGTGGCCGAAGCCTTTGGCGCAGGCCAGAAAACGCGCATTCAGCAGGTCGCGCGTCAGGGGCTGTGGCTGGCGCTGTTGGTCTCAATCCCGATCATGATTGGGACGGCCCATTTAGACACCTGGCTGAGCCACACGGGCCAGGCTGAAACCACCGTGGCGTTGGTAAATACTTACCTCGACATCATTCTATGGGGTTTGTTTCCAGCGGTGGGGTTTGCGGTGCTGCGGTCTACGGTGTCGGCGCTGTCTCAAGCCCAACCGATCATGACGATTATCACGGTTGGGACTGTTTTTAATATTCTCGGAAACTACGTCCTAGGCTTTGGCAAGTGGGGCTTTCCGGCGATGGAGCTGGCGGGCTTGGCCCTGGCCACGGCCCTGGCCTGGTGGGGCATGTTCATTGCGCTGATGCTGTATGTTTTCCTGCATCCAGCGCTGCAAGAGTACCGCATTTTTCAAGGGTTGCATCGGGTCCGACCTCGGATCCTTTGGCAGCTAGTCTGGGTGGGGGTGCCCATTGGCATCTTCACAGGCCTAGAAACGGGCTTTTTTACCGTGATTACCTTTTGGGTGGGGACCCTCGGTACCGAGGTGTTGGCGGCCCATCAGGTGGTGTTTCAAACTATTGTAGTGGCCTTTATGGTGCCGCTGGGGATCTCTTACGCAACCACGGTGAGAGTGGGGCAATGGCTGGGGCAGCGCAATTTGGCTGGCATTCAACAGGCGACCTGGGTGAGCCTCAGTATCACCACCCTTTTGATGTTGGTTTTTTCGAGTGCTTTTCTGTTATTCCCAACTCAAATTATGGGTCTTTACCTGGATGTGCAAGACCCCGCCAATGCGCCGATTATTGAGCTGGCCTTACCGCTGTTGAAAGTTGCCGCGATCGCACAAGTTCTCGACGGGGTTCAAAAAGCTGTATATGGGGCGCTGCAAGGGCTGCAAGACACCCAGGTGCCGACGATTTTGAATATCCTGGGCTTTTGGGGTATGGGGCTCTCGGTGGGCTATGGGCTGGGGTTTTATCTGGGCCTGGGCAGTGTTGGGCTATGGATGGGGCAGTCGGCTGCGATCGCAGCTGTTGCAGTTCTCTTTGTCTGGCGATTTCTACAATTGATGAGACGCTCGATCTTAAAGTCTCCATCCGCGAAAAATTAAATCTCACTACCCATTACCCACTACCCACTACCCCAATCACGGCCCAAACAACCCCTCCAGGTGCTTCCGAATCCAATCGACCGGGCTGCGATTGTACTCATCTGAGTCGATCAGTCCGAGCTGTCTGAGCTGACGACCCTGCTGGGAGAGTTCAGCCTCGTGAAGACCCATCTCTTTGACGATGAGATCATACAGATGGGGCTGATCAGGCAGCAGTTTCTTGAACCCTTTGGGGCTAATGACAAACAGCGTCATATCTTCTAAGGCTTTGACGGTGACCGTGCCGGGCACCTTTAGCATGAGTGAAAATTCGCCGATAAACTGGCCTGCCTTTAGCGTTGTTGTTTGCTATCTGCTCTAAAACACCCACCACCCACTACCGCTAACTTCTCCTATCCCAGCTTTTGCCAAAACTGAAACGCGCTATACGCCATCGTGACCACCCCTGTTAAGATGGCGCGTTCGTCTACCTCAAACTGGGGATGATGGAGTGGGTAGTTAGGCTTGTCTGCAAAGCCGACGCCCAGGCGAAACATAGTGCCAGGCACTTTGTCAGTGTACAGGGCAAAATCTTCGGCCCCGAGGGAGGGCTCAGGGATCCACTCAATGTGGTCTTCGCCGAGGGCTTCGCGGGCGCAGTCGGCCACCAGATGGGTCAACACTGGATCATTCATCACTGAGGAGACGCGACGCTGGTAATTGAGCTCATACCGGGCCCCGTAGGTCTGACAGATCCCAGCCACGATGTTGTCGATCCAGTCAGGGATTTGCTGATGCACGTCTGGGTGCAGCGATCGCACCGTCCCCGTCAGTCGCACCTTATCCGCAATCACATTAGGGGCGCGCCCTCCAGAGATCTGGCCAATGGTCAGCACCACCGGGTGTAATGGGTTAAGGGTCCGGCTAATGGACTGCTGGAGCGTCGTGAATACCTGGCAGGCAATCCAGATGGCATCGATGGCCTCGTGGGGGCGGGCCCCGTGCCCCGATTCGCCATAGATCAAGATTTCTAAGTCGTCAGCGGCGGCGGTGAGGGCTCCCTGCCTTAGGCCTACCTGACCTGCCGTAATGGAGGGAAAGACATGCACGCCCAGGATGGCCTCTACGTTTTCCATCACGCCGTCCTGGACCATCCACTTTGCGCCCTGGGCCGTTTCCTCAGCGGGCTGGAATAAAAACCGAGTCGTCCCCGGAAACGCGATGTCCAGCTCAGCCAGAATCATGGCAGTCCCCAACCCGACGGTGGTGTGGACATCGTGACCGCAGGCGTGCATCATGCCGATGTTCTTAGATACAAAGGGCACATCTGCTTTCTCAGCGATGGGTAGGGCGTCCATATCGGTGCGAATCGCCAAGATTTTATCGGTTGCCCCCGTGCCAGTCAGGTCAGCGACCACCCCCGTCTTGCCCACCATTTCTTGTACATGAAATCCGCAGGATGACACCACCCCGGCAGCATAAGCTGCGGTTTGATACTCCTGACCGCTGAGTTCAGGATGGCTGTGGATGTGGCGACGAATTTCGATCAGTCGGGGGGCTATCTTCTCGGCAATGGCCTGGATTTTGCTAAGCATGGAGGGGAGGATGATAGAGCTTGATCTTTACCGTTGCTGATTTAGAGGATGATTTTGTCTGTCATGTTCGCTATTTGCCAGCAATTTACAGATTGAGTCACACCGGGGATCAGCAACGCCTAATCTTTCAAGTGTGGGAGATCCGCCGGGAGGATGCAAGGGGACGAAGGGGAAGGCGGAAGGGGGAAAGGCGAAGGGTGGGGCCGAGCCATTCAACGGGTGTCAACGGGCCAATTGCCGTCCGCCAGATAAACACCGCCCAAAGCACGAGATCGCTCCTCGTCCATAAAATAGACCCAGGCCATCCCCAGCGTTTGATAATTCAAATCAAATACCTTTACTTCCTCTCGCCAGTATTCATTCTCAGCCATAGGGCGAGTCGGGTCATAATCTTCCAGCCCATCTAAATCCACCAAAACTTGCTCAGACCGAAAGGTCAGCAGATGTCCCTGCACCCAATCTGGGCCAGGGGTCATGCCGGGATAGCCTAGCTGTGGAAAGTCGTAGAGCTGACCGTGGGTGAGGGCCGGGATGGCGGTCACCAAATCGGCAGCACAGTACTGTCGGTGGTACCGTCCGCCGGGCTTGAGTGTGCCGTAGACAAAAACCTTAAGCAAAGCTTGTCTCAATCATTAAATTCCTGTTTTGGTGCAGCTAAGTGGCCTGATCGTGTGCATCTTAGAGCGTTGATCTGACCAAAGATATCCAAGCACGTTTCAGGCTCACTGGCCTATCTTGCCACTGAGTCTAGCTTGCATCCACTCACCTGCATAAGCTATGCATCAATTAATACAGCCCAAATTCATAGTACAGCCTAAATTAAGGTCCGCACTTGTGGTTTGCTTGGTGGGCTGCATTGGACTGGGGCTAAGCTTGCGGTTCGCAAACCTCGATTTGAAGGTTTACTCATACGATGAGGCCATTACCTCCCTGCGAATTTCGGGGCATACGTGGCAAGAAGTCGTCACTCAGATGGGCCCTCAAACGAATGAATCGCCCTTCTTAAGGGTTGATCAATTTCTACAGCGGTATCAATCTGTCGACCCTACGAACGGGGTTGGGGCAACGGTGGTGGGGCTAGCCCAAGAAGAATCTCAGCTGACGCCGCTTTATTTTCTCCTGGTGCGTCTTTGGGCACAGTGGGTGGGGGATTCGGTGGCAGCTGTGCGTGGGTTTTCGGCCCTCCTAAGTGTGGTCTTGCTCTGGGCGCTCTATCGTCTAAGCTGCAGACTCTTTCGAGATTCGCTCACCCCTTTGATGAGTGTTGCGATCGCATCGGCCTCACCCTTTTTGTTACTCTACGCCCAAGATGCGCGACCCTACACATTATTGAGTTTGGCCGTCATTCTCTCGGCTGAGGCCTTATTGACGGCGTTTACGCGGGGAACGGTTCACGCCTGGGGGCTGTATGGGTTGAGTGTGCTGCTGGGCCTCTACAGCCATTTGCTTTTTGCCTTAGTGTTGGCCGGGCACGGGCTTTATGTCAGTTTCCTGTCCCTCAAAAAGCGAACTCTCCAGCCAGTGGGGATGTTTGCGGGCAGCATGGGGCTCGCCGTCGTCGCGTTTAGCCCCTGGCTTTGGGTGATGCAACGCTATCGCGCCCCCGTCGCAGATAAACTTGACCAGACGTTTCTATCCTGGCAAAGTTTACCGGGCACCCTCTTTGCGCTGATTCGGATTACGGCCCGGACGATTCTCGACACCCATTGGTCAGGGGGCATTATCCGCATCAGCTCCCAGGTCTGGCCCAATAGTTTGGTGCAAGGGGTGGCCACCTTGGCTATTCTCGGATTGATTGGCTATGCCTGCTATTGGCTCTGGTCTCGAACCGCTTTGTCGGTATGGGGAATCGTGCTACTGCCAGCCCTGGTGACGCTGATGGTGCTGATGTCTAAGGGGGCGATCCCAGAGCGCTACCTGATGCCTTATTTTTTGGCGATTCATATTGCCGTGGCCTACTGTCTAGCCCAAAAACTGCTCACTGCCCCGGTGCGCTGTAGGTTTTGGCTGAGTGTCACTGCCCTCGTGTTGATCGCAGGCCTATGCTCAGGCGGAGTCAGCACCCAAACCCCCGTTTGGTCGATCAAATTCCCCAGCTCGACGGCTCAAAATGGTGCGATCGCAGCGGTCATCAACCAGACTGAGACCCCCTGTGTGATTGTTTACCAACCCCTCGATCGGCAGGCCTTTGGCAAAGCTGGCCGTGATCGGCTTGGGCGAATGCTCTCCCTGAGTCACGGACTCAAACCCAGCGTGGCCCTTGAGCTGATCAATGACCCCCAGCAGGTCACCTTTCCGGCTGGCTATAGCGATTACTTTATTTATCGACCTAGCTCAGCTATCCGAGAAACAATTCAAACGGATCAGGGTTATCAACTTCTGTCCGTCGATGGCATTGCCCAAGATGAGTTGCTGATAGTTTCTACGCATCCTGTGGCAGCGTCTACAGAGTGATCAATAAAATGCGCCATTAAGATCACGACCTCTTAGAATGAGCTATGGGAAGTTGAAAGTTAAACGTTGAAAGTTAAATGTTGAAAGTTAAACGTTAGAGAATTGCGAAGGCATTTGTAATCTTTTGAGGTTGGCACTTGGCACTTTTAACCTTTAACCTTTAACCTTTAGCCCGTCTTACGGATTTGAAGGAGTTTGGTCGTGGAGTCTCGGTACACCCCAGCAGAGATTGAAAAGAAATGGCAACAGGCGTGGGCCGAGCAAGGGCTGGATCTGACTTCAGAAGCCCCTGACCAAAAGAAATTTTACGCCCTGTCGATGTTTCCGTACCCTTCGGGCAACCTGCACATGGGCCACGTGCGCAACTATACGATCACCGATGTGATTGCCCGCGTCCGGCGGATGCAGGGCTACCGAGTGCTCCATCCAATGGGCTGGGATGCCTTTGGCCTTCCAGCGGAGAATGCCGCCATCGATCGGGGTATCCCCCCAGCGAAGTGGACCGATCAGAATATTGCCCAGATGCGCGACCAGCTCAGCGAATTGGGCCTCTCCTATGACTGGAGCCGGGAGGTGGCGACCTGCAAACCTGACTACTATCGCTGGACGCAGTGGATTTTCTTGCAGTTTTACGAGGCGGGGCTGGCCTACCAAAAAGAAGCGGCGGTCAACTGGGACCCCATCGACCAGACCGTGCTGGCTAACGAGCAGGTGGACAGCGAAGGCCGCTCGTGGCGCTCGGGGGCGAAGGTCGAGCGCAAGCTGCTGCGCCAGTGGTTCCTCAAAATCAC
>JBCCRZ010000196.1:0-9460 GCA_039200855.1 Cyanobacteria bacterium P01_D01_bin.44
CTTTGGCAATATTTTTGGGTGATATCTGTTTTCATGGCCTACAACAACAGTAATGAAAACAGATCTTCAACCTTTAGGGTTAGCTCATTCATGAAAGGCGGCATTAGTAAGATCTCTTCTGGATTATCCAGAAGTTCTATTTCCTGTTTGGGCCGATAAATAAAGACAGCTTTATCCTCTGGATCAATCAGCCATCCCATTTGAGTGCCGTGCTTTAGGCAGCGAAGGATATTCTTCGTAACCTTTGTTTGGCTTTGCCCCGGCGATAAAATTTCAAGGGTCCAATCCGGTGCAAGGGGAAATATATTGGCAACTTCTCCAGTCTCATCCCTGGGAATTCTCTCCCAAGTAAAGACAGCAATGTCCGGCACGATAGAACTTCCGGCAAAAGTACAGCGCAGCTCGGTGAAGGCACAGGCTACCTTTTGGGATCTGACAGATGTGTTTATGAGGGTGGCAAAATCAAGCTGAAGCCGACTGTGTTTTCCTTGGGGCATGGGTTTCTGGATGACTTGACCGTCAATATATTCACTGGCAGGCTTAGTCTCAGGTAATGTCAGGAATGCTTCCAGGGTTAGCGGTCTAGACTGAGTTTGAACCACCTTAAAGCTGCCTCCGACCGAACTTTGCACATGTCATGTTTATGATACCGACAGACACGTTAGGACGGCGGCGAAGTATCCAGGAATACCTTAAAATGTAAAGGAATGTATCTTTGTGATCCTTCCCCATGACTGATTCGAGCATTCTGCCCGAGACTAGCCGTATCCCTGCTCAAGCCTGGCAAATCAAGCTGCTCTACGATGGCGAGTGCCCGCTATGTATGCGGGAAGTCAACTTTTTGCAAAAACGTGATGCGGGTCGGGGGCTGGTGGCCTTTGTCGATATTGCAGACGATGGCTATAGCCCCGAAGCCAATGGCGGCGTTGACTTTGAGACCGCTATGGGCCGGATCCATGCCGTGCTACCAGATGATAGTGTGATCCGCGATGTGGCTGTCTTTCGTCGGGTCTATGAAATTTTGGGCCTGGGTTGGCTCTATGCCCCGACAAAATGGCCCATCCTGGGGGCGATAGCAAATTGGCTCTATGGTATCTGGGCTGACTGGCGTCTGAGGCTGACCGGGCGGGCTGATTTAGCCACCCTGGTGGCTGAGCGTGAAGCTCGGCTGTGTGAGACCGATCGCTGTCGTGTCTAGCAGTGTGATTAAAAATCGCGTAGTAAGTTAAGTATTTCGAGCTAAATAGCTGCCTATAGAAGGGCTGAGTCTAAAATAGAACTAAAGAACTAAGGGGGGTATTGCCATGGGTGATACCGCAACATTTCCGTTTTGGCTCCCCTATTGCGATGTTGAGTTTGAGCCCAAACCGCTTGGGTTTGAAGCCATTGAAGATACGGATGGCCTGAGCGAATATGAGGGACTGGGTTGCCCCATCTGTGGTGAGGGCGTCTATCGGGTTTATCTAGGGACTGAATATGTTACGTGCGATAGCCATCGTCTTAAGCAGCGGCTCGCCGCAATATTGACAATCGCAGGAGATTGAATGTATTTATAATTCTCAATGGTGTGATCCATTATCAGTTTCTTCAGGGGGCTTTCCCTCCTGTGATTTTCCTTAAGGCTCCTTGAGTATGAATTCACGACAGAGCCTGATCGAAATCTTTGCGTCTTTCATTGAATTTCAGGCAGATCGCTTCTCTGGGTGGGTGATCGATGCCAAACTGCGTCGGAGTGTTGAAGACTGCTTGGCGTCGTCGTCGGCAACAGAGACGTCAGAGGCTTTTTGGGCACTTTACTGGTACTCAAATTGGAGAGAGCAGCCTGAAAGCCTGGCCGGCCATCATTTGAATGCTTATTTACAAGAAACCTGCTATTGGTCTGCCATCAGGGCGACTCGGGTCCTGGCTAACTCGTCCTATCGTCTGTCAGATTGTTTTCAATTGGCCAGTGCCGAAACCGATAAAGTCTTGACCGGTTATAAACCCAATCGAGGCATCAGTCTAAAAGGCTACGCCAGCTTTACCTATCCCTCCCTGATTCGAGATATCTTGCGTCAGCGCCAGGAGGTCGATATTTGCACCAACTGGAGTTTGTTAAGGCGGTTGAGTAAAAAGCGGATGACGTTGTCCCTACGCCATGCGGGCCTGAGCGCGGCTGAGATTGACCGATATCAACTGGCCTGGCGCTGTTACAAGACTTTGTGTGGCACCGCCGAATCGTTGCGTACGCGCAAGATGCGGAAACCTGGGCCAGCTCAATGGGCTGCGATCGCAACCCTTTATAACACCCAATGCCAGCAGTTGACCGTGCCAGGGGAGCCTCTAACGCCGGAGAGCGTTGAGCAATGGTTAGCCCGGTGTGCAAAATGGGTACGGGCTTACTTATATCCACCCCTGACGTCTCTCAATGTTCCTAGTCGAGGGAGAGACTCGAGGGAACTACTAGATGAGCTACCGGATCCCCTGCATAAACTGCCATTGAGCGATCTGATAGATCATGAAATGGAACAACAGCGCCATGGGCAGCGCGATCAGCTTAATACGGTTATCTTGCATACAATTAAACAATTAAACCCAGAAAACCAGCGGATTTTGCAGCTTTACTATCACTCCAAGCTGACCCAACAGCAAATTGCTGAAAAAGTCGGGATTAAACAATACACCGTTTCACGCCGACTCACTCGGGCCCGAGATACCTTACTCGAGGCAGTATTAGACTGGGCCCAATCTGCTCTGCATACTGAGCCTAACCCAGACCTAATAATGACCATGGGTGATTTTTTGGAGGAGTGGCTAGTGATGCACAACGGTAAGTTTGATCCCTTATCAGATGAGGGAATGGAGTCATGACAATCAATCTCACCTTGGCCGAGCCCAGGGAATGGTGGTTGGAGATCCCCACGGCGGTCGACAATCAGTGTTGGCAAGAGAGCTTAGCCTTAGCAACCCCCTACCAGTTTCACTCGGTTTATCTCAATCAGCTATGTTTGAGCGTTTTTCTGCCGTGGCTGCGAGCTGAGTATGACGTTGAGGGGCAGCTTTGGCCAAGCCTCAGCAGCCCCCAGGCAATGTGGGAAATGGTCAGCGGGGTCGGGGTGACGCTGCCCACCAAACGACTGGTCGTGATCCCCACTGAGGACATCGATGTTGATGAGTTAGTCATCCCCCAAGAATGGCTAGATATTCCCGCCTGGAGTCCCGATTACTATCTAGCGATGCAGATCAATCGAGCGGAGCGATGGATACGAATCTGGGGATACGCTACCCATCAACAGGTCAAACAGGCCGGGCGCTACGATGCGATGGATCGAACCTACTGCATAGATGGCACATGCCTGGGCCGTAATCTCAATGCCTTTTGGTTGACCTATCAGCTATGCCCAGCGGCAGTGACCCAAGCGGCGGTTTCACCATTGCCAGCCCTGACTGCGGCTGCGGCAGATCGTTTGATCGAACAGCTGGGTACGATGGTCTCTGATCGGCCTTCGGCCATCGCGCAGCCCAGACTATCAGTTCCTTTTGAGCAGTGGGGGGCACTGTTATCGCGGCCAGAGTGGCTCAATCGCCTTCTGGCGCAAAGACGCACCCTATTTGCACCCGCCCCTGTCGAAACGTCCGTCGAAACGTCTACTGATAGAGCGGTTCATCTCGGACTGTGGTTTCAGAACTTGTTTGAGGGCGGTTGGCAATCGGTTGAGACCTTCCTGGGGGGCGATACTCGGGTCTTGACCCCGAATTTTAGAACCATCTCTGCCCTGGGTGGGGCCGATGTACGACGTGTAAAACCCCTTGAATTAGCAACACCATCGGACCCTCAGGAGGTGATATTGCTCATGGAACTCAATGCAGAAGCCGATGAGCGCACTGGGGTGCGGATACAGGTCCATCCGATCCAGGAAGATCGGTATGTGCCCAGTGGCTTAGCCCTGGTCATTTACTCAGACGCTGACCAAATGCTTCAAGCAGTACAGTCGCGTACCCAGGATGATTATATTCAACTGCCTTACTTCAGGTGTAGACCCGGTACTCGCTTTAAGCTCCAGGTCAGTCTCGGTGATAATAGCTTTAGCGAAAATTTCTTGGTCTAATCTGCGCTAAAAATGCCCTTATGAATGATCCGCTTGTCGTCTTAAATTTAGGCGAAGGGAGCTGCCGGGAGGGGGTGTCCACCGTGACCGCTCAACTTTGGCTGTTGGATAGCACGGTGCCGTTAAAAGTTCGAGGTCACTTGCCCCCAGCTCCAGAGCTCCCAGAGCTTTATCAACGTTGGCGCTTGCTTTACGAGGCCCTCCATGCCCGGCTAAGGCTGCGAAAGCCGGACAGTTCCTTTGAGATTGAATTTGACGACGATGGGGTAACCCATGTCTCCGAAGCAGAGTTTCGCATACTATCTAAGCAGCTCCAGACAGCCATCAATCAATGGCTCCATGCTCCTGGCTTTCTCAAGATTGATCAGCAGTTGCGCACTAAGCTAAACCCTGCCGAAGCAGTTAGGGTGATGATTGAAACAGAGGATCCGCTGCTACAAAAACTGCCCTGGCATCTCTGGCAGTTTTACGAAGACTATCGCCAGGCAGAGATTGCCCTGAGTGCCCAGGAATATGAGCGGGTGGTGCCGTTATCCCCCAGTAAGTCCCCCGGTGAATACCCCAGCGAGCCTCTCAATGAGCTCTCCAGAGAGACTCAGTCAGTCAGAATTTTGGTGGTGTTGGGGCACAGTGATGGCATTGATATTCAGCCCGACCTCAACTTACTAGAGCAGCTGCCGGGGACCGAAATGCTGGTGCTGCAAGAGCCCCAACGCTCAGAATTAGATCGTTGGCTTTGGGATGAGGCGGGCTGGGATATCCTTTTTTTTGCCGGACACAGCACCAGCCAAGCTTGGGAAGACACGGGGGTGATGAACGGCTCGGGTACCGGGCAGCTGTTCATCAACCCGGTTGAGCAACTTTCGATCGAGCAGTTAAGAAATGCGCTAAAGGCCGCCATTGGCCGGGGGCTAAAACTGGCGATCTTTAATTCCTGTGATGGCCTGGGTCTGGCCCGTGCGCTCGGTGATCTGCATATTCCCCAGATGATTGTGATGCGAGAGCCCGTCGCAGATCAGGTGGCCCAGCTTTTCTTAAAGCACTTTCTGCAAGTTTTCTCCCGAGGAGAAGCGCTTTATTCAGCAGTGCGTCAGGCCAGGGAAAAATTGCAGGGGGTCGAGGGTGACTTTCCCGGTGCCAGCTGGCTCCCTGTGATTTACCAAAACCCGACGGAAGTGCCTATGGTTTGGCCGGGTCGGGTGCTCCCTGCCCGACGCAAACCTGAACCAGACCATCGCCGGGCTCGGCTCAATTGGCGGAGTCTGCTGGCCGTCAGTTTAATCGTTTCCCTGCTGGTGATGGGGGTACGATGGCTGGGGGGGCTGCAGGCGCTAGAGCTGCAAGCCTACGACCGATTGATGCGATCTCGACCAGTGGGGCTGGAGTCGGTCTCTGACCCCAACCTCCTGGTGGTTGAAATCACCACAGAAGACACCAACGCCTATGGCTATCCCCTCAGGGATAACGTTTTAGCGAATGTTGTCGAAATCTTGCAACAATACCAACCCCAGGCCATTGGGCTAGACCTGCACCGGTTTCAGGCCCGTCCCCCAGGGCGAGAACAGCTGCTGGCTCAGTTTCAGAAATATGCCAATCTCTATACGGTTTGTTCGTTTGGACTAGGGGAGCAAAACATCTATGGCCCCCCCCCTGAGTTTTCGACTGAGCAAGTGAGAAATCAAGTCGGTTTTAGCGATCTGCAACTGGATGGCACCGAACAAAGTCGCACTCAACCGGTGCGACGCCAGCTGTTGTCCTATGATCCGGGCCTGGTTGACAAAAAGTCTGATTGCACAACACCGTTTAGTCTTAGTTTCCACCTGGCCTACAACTTTCTCGCTGCGGCAGGCGTTGAGCCCCTGGAGCCCAATCCAGCCAGAGAGTGGCAGTTTGGCCCCGTGGTCTTTCATCGCCTCGCGACCCGGACCGGGGGCTATCAAAACTTAGATGGACAAAACCACGAAATTTTGATCAACTACCGTTTCTATGACACCCCTGCCCATCGAGTCTCTCTGGGTGAAATCCTGACAGAGGCCATTGAGCCTGACAAGGTTAAAGATCGGATTGTTTTAATTGGGACCACCGATCCGGTTGGGGGGGACTATTTTGATACGCCCCACGGCTCGCTGGCCGGGGTTTGGGTCCATGCCCACCAGATTAGTCAAATCTTGCAAGCTGTCCTGCAAGATCGCCCCTTGCTGTGGGTGTTGCCCCAATGGCGCAATCTCCAATGGGGAGACTGGCTTTGGGTTTGGGGATGGGCTATGGTGGGGGGGCTAATGGTTTGGTGGCTGCGCTCACCACTGACCTTGGCATTGGCGATGGGGTTATCCATTGGGGTGCTTTATCAAGGGTGTCTTTTCTTTTTGTTAAAAGGTGGGTGGCTACCGCTGCTCCCCGCTGTGTTAGCCCTGATGATAACAGCGGCAGGCTTGGCCTTTTACCGGTCAGCCAGGGTCTCTGCTACAGCCCCCCATTGGCTCAGATCTCGCAATATTCTCACACCGTAATATTCTCATCCCCTAATATCTTAGAAACCATCCTGTTTTAGAATCCGTCATGATTAACTAATATGTCTTGATTAACTAATATTTAGCCAACGGATACTTAGCCAACTCATAAGGAAACGGATACAGCCATCAGACAATCGCTATCGCACTGGAAACAACACGATGATGAAGCGCCCCCAACAGTCATTCAATATCGCCACGGCCTTTTTGACCCTGCTCGGATTGGCCCTTACGCTCTCCCCCCCGGCAGTCTCGATGGAGGGGCTTTTCGTCAGCCAGTCAATTCCACCCGACCCTCCCTCAGCCCCACCCCCCAGGGGACGCCGACAGCCCGGTGGCAGCTTAGGAGATGAAGCGTCTTGTCCGGCTGCGCCCAAGCCACTCACAGCGCTTATCCCTGATAGTGGGCTGGGGCAAACCCTGGCCGATGAGCCCACCTTTTGGTTTTACAGTCCCTATACCGCTGAGGAGGTCCAGTTAGGCGAGTTCTCTATTCTCACCCAGGACGAAACCCAGCGAGTTTATAAAACCCATTTTACGCTGCCAGCCAGGCCTGGGTTTGTGAGCATTCAGGTACCTAGACAAGCGGCCTCTAATTTAATAGACGGCCAATACTATCACTGGTATCTAAATCTTTACTGCGGTTCGACTGCTCAGCCTGATTTAAAGATCGACGGATGGGTACAACCCTTGCCCCGCACTGCTGAGCACGTGCAACAAGCTAACAATTTATCCTCAGATCTTTGGTACGATGTTGTCTCTACACTGGCTGAGCAACTCCAAAGTGTTTCCCCAGCTTTGGTAGCGTCTGAAGGACCGGTCTCACCAAGTGTGCCGGTCTCCCCGAGCCCACTGATCGCCTCGAGCCCGTGGCTGTCCCCAAACGAGGCACCTTCTCCGGGCGAGGTCGTATCTCAGGCGGTTGCATCTCAACGGTGGGCAGAGCTGCTGGATGAGGTCAATTTAGCCGATTTTGTAAATGAGCCGGTGGTCGGCCCAGTTTTAACCGTTGATATCATGCCCCCGACCGGACCAGACAACTGAAAGCCTTGGGGCGAGCGATCATGACCAGTTGCCAACCAGAACGTACGGGGCCCAATAAAAGGGGGCCTGATAGCCCGGTGTTTTGAGTAGCTCAATTTGGGCCTGCCGTAGGATGTCGGCGCGACTAGAGCTGGGGGTGAGCTGCCCCAGTTGTTGATAGAGATGCTGCATGATGTCAGCGGTGGCTTGATCATCCACGGACCACAGGGAGGCAATTGTGCTGCGGGCCCCTGACTGAATGGCGATGCCAGCCAAACCCAGGGTGGCACGATTGTCTCCATCTGATGTTTTGCAGGCACTTAAGATCAACAGTTCAATGGGGATAGCTGTCTGAGAACCCTGGTTGTCAAGCAAGTTGCTAAAGTCATCCAGGGTAATGCGCCGATCCCAGGCGAGTAGAAACGTCTCTTTAGGGTCAGCGCTAAACTGCCCATGGGTAGCAAGATGCACGATGGGAGCCGTATAGTTAACCCCCAACGCTTGGAGGGCTTTGCGGGTAAACGCCTGGTTGAGAAACTGACGGCTACCAACCTGGGCCTCAATGGCGGCCAGCTCAGTCTCGACATTGGCGAGGGGGGCAAACCCCTGGTGGGGTGAAAAGTCGGTGCGAATGTCAGAAAGACCGTATGCGATGGCCGAAGGCCGGTCAGAGACCATCGCACCCAGCTTAATCTGACTCAGTGGCTGGGCCTGGGGCAGCTGCAAGCCCGGACTCAGGGCAATGGCATAGTCCTCAATTAGAAATCGCTGATCCTTAGATAACACTGCCATCGGCACATTTCGCAAGGCTCCATCGGAGACAAACACCAGCGTCTGGATCTGTTGCTGTGCGAGGGCACTCTCAAAGGGGCGGATGAGCCAATCATAAACTTGTCCAGAGAGATCCCAGAAAGAGTCAGAGAGATAGCGATTTTCTGCCTGTTGGCGCAGTTGGGTCAGTCTCTGGACAACGTCTGTCTCAGGAATAGCAACCCGATGAAACTGTAGCTCATTGGACTGGGGCAGGCGCAAAATCACCGCCACCTGATTCGGCAAAATGATCGGATAGATAATCGCCGTGGAGGTGTCTAGCTGGGGTTCGCTCAGGGCAAAAGTTTCGGTTAAATTGCAGCTTAAGAAGTTCTCAAGCTGGGTGAGCTGGAGCGCATCAATTTCTTGAATGGCTTGTAGAAGATTGTTGTTCGACGGGGCCACATCGGCAAGCTGCCCCAACAGCAGCGCCACCAATTCTCGATAGAGGGGCTCCACCGTATCTCGAAAGGAGAACTGTGCCCCCGACTCAATCGCGATTAGATCCTGTCGCAGGGTTTGTAAGGTTGCAACCGCAGTTTGGTAGGCAGCAATGGCCCGGGACCCATCCTGCTGGGCAGCGTAAATGCGGCCTAACTGCCACTGCCACTGATAGGCAATATGATCGGCCTGGTCAGCCAGTCGCAGGGCTGCTTGAGTGGCCTGTTGGGCCTGTTGTAAAAGCTCTGGGCGTTGTTGAGCCAGCTGTTCATATAGTTTCCCCAGCGTCCCCAAGGCATGGGACTGGGATTGAGTATCGTTGAGACCAGCAGCTTGCTGTTGTACCTGGGTCAGTAACGCTATGATTTCTGTTGATGAAGGGATTGTCACCGCTGGGGTAGACCGTAACAGGGCAATATAGCTCTGGGCCAGACTAATTTGCGTATAGAAGTTAGCATGGCTGGGGGGCAGTGTTGGCAATCTCTCAACGGTTGACAGCTGGGCCGCTAACTGAGCATTGAGCGTTGGGAAAAGATGGTCTGGTAATTGCTCAGCATGGAGATTGACCAGCAGGGCAAGGTGTAGTAC
>JBCCRZ010000197.1:0-9456 GCA_039200855.1 Cyanobacteria bacterium P01_D01_bin.44
ACCTGTCGAGTAAATTACCGTATGCGGAGCGAAAATCCAGGGTAATGGGTTAAATCAGTTGTTATCTTGCGCAGATAAAGATCGGCCTGCAAATAATTTGAGGTAGCTGCGGCTGGCTTGACTGCTAGCCAAGACAACAATAAGCTCGCTATGCACGCAAGCCTGACCTGTCGTGGGTTCATGGAATTGTCTCCTAATTGAACTGATCAAAATGAATGGATAATCTTAATGTCTGGTTTAATATCTAGCTAAAACACAAACGGGTATTTTTACCTGTAGATGTGAGATTATCTCTTCTACATCTGTTTGAGAGCCAGTATCTGAAAATATTCATACAAGTTATTTTGATTGCTACCATGCTGACATTGATGCCAGTTTTTTTAGTAAGTAGGGCTACCGAATTTACGTTTCTAATAATGTGAAGTTTACGTGAAGTTCACGTAGGATTCCCGTGGGTCTGGTGATTGAGGCTTTGAGGTTTTGAGCGCAGTAGCACAAAATAAAATATCCCTGCCCGTAGGCTGAGGCTGAGAAATGACCACCCAACAGAGGGCAAGCTGTCTGCTGCAAACAGTGGAACAGATCTAAAGGAACTCTCAGAAAAAGACACTAATAGCAGGTTAATCAGCTGATGAGCAATGGCAATCCCTATTACTAGCTCTGATCTGTTATCTCGAATGACCACCCAAAAAAGAAACATTGCATAGGGGATGTTGACCATCATCCAGGCAGGCTCTTCCAGATCGAAGGCAAGACCTGCCCAAACAAGCGCTGATGCCATGGACAAGATCAGCGGATGGCGAATGAGCAAGCCTATCCCCTGAAACAAATAGCCATAGATAAACAACACATGTAGCGTCGCAATCACGGGAATGATCAGGATTGCCAGCAGTGCCAATGGCAGCCACTCTGATGCATTGAATGAAAAACGGTAGCTTGCGGGCGAGATCCCATACCTCAACGCAAAGCTGAGTGCCCATAACCCTAGCCAGAGCCCAAAACCCTGACAGATACGTTGCCAACCGATAGCGGTATCTGGGGTGACTAAGGTTAGAAAAGGACGTCCATGAATCCGAGTCACGGCTAAATAAAGCCCAACTGTTAAGGCAAACCCAGTAAGCCCCATGAAACCAAAGCCTAGCACTGGATTGCTATCTATGAGGGTGGATACAAATTGTTGCCCCTCTAAAGCTTCTAAAGTCTCAAGCGGGTTGCCTGAGACTAGAAGACTTCCTATCAAGACAGGGGCAACCACGACGATAGCACTGACGAACATAAGCAATATGCCTGCTACATAGCGCAGCCAACCGTTTTTTCCCTGACGGGCGATGTTTAGGAAACTAGACGTCATCTCTTCAGCTGTTTGTGGATAGGGGCTTTTAACGAACTAAGCCCGATTTAACCTACAGTCTCAAGATGGCTGATTTCTTATTCGTTAGGGTGCGAGCGCACCATTGGTCAGATTATCCAACGCGGCTGAGATATTTTTGAGCACCTGCACACTGCAGCCGTCTAGCCGATGGCGACCGCCTAGATATTGTGGGTCGTTGTAGGCCAGTTGCACCTGACCCTGCTCGTCTTCCCAAATCAGAAGCTTTTGGGGCAGGTCAATGGCAATGCTCTGCTGACATTGCATCAGGGGCGTACCCGCCTTGGGGTTACCAAAAATCACCACGCGGGTCGGGCGCAGCTCTAACCCTGCCCCAGTTGCATTTTGGGCGTGGTCAACGGTGGCAAATAAGTTTAAGCCCTGGGCTTCGAGAATTTGTTTGAACCGAGCTTCGGTTTCTTCGACACTGTAGGGGCTGGGTTTGATAATCAGCCCCGTGGGGGTGGTGACTTGGGCCATAACGGTTTGCTGACGAGCGACATGAACAGAGGTTAAACCTATCAAAAGGGTCAATCCGAGACCCGCAGCTGCAAAGTTGCGCATAGTTGAGAGATTCTGAAGTAAGCAGAGGATGCTGTCAGCTTACAACTAAACCTTGGTCACATTCAGCCCTGTAGTTTGCCCGACGGGAAAAATTCAAGTAACCGGATGTGGTTTATGCTTCAACCGTGGCAAACTCCTCCACCGCTTCCATACCTAATCCGCGACGGAGCACGGTGGGCTCGTCGTCGGTCATGTCTAACACCGTAGAGGTTTCGTACTCCAAATCGGCACCGTTGTCGATGATGATATCAACCTGTTTCTCGAGGGCGTCAAACAGCTCATATCGAGAGAGATAGGGGTTATCTTTGTAGGGCGACTCGTCGTCAACAATGTGAGCCGAGGTTGAGATAATCGGGTTGCCTAAGGCCTCTAGCAGAGACTGACAAATGGCATGATCGGGCACGCGGATGCCGCTGGTTTTGCGTTTGGGGTTCATCACTAGCTTAGGCACTAGTTTCGTGGCAGGCAAAATAAAGGTATACGGCCCCGGGATCAGATGGCGCATGGTGCGATATGCAGGGTCACTCACATAGGCATACTGGGCGATATTCGACAGCGATGAGCACAAAAAGGTCAGGGGCTTATGATTGGTTCCGTTTTTGGCCCCATTTTTATCCTCCGCCCCCTGCTTGAGCTGTCGCACTCGCTGAATCGCAGACTTGGATTGTAAGTCACAGCCGATGGCATAGACCGTATCGGTGGGGTATAGCATCACTGCCCCACTGTGCAGTTTCTTACAGATTTGCTCGACGATGCGGCTTTGAGGATTATCAGGATGTAGTTCGTAAAGGGTGGCCATTGGGGGAGAGGAGCAGTAGACGAGGGCCTCCCCATTGTAACCGTTGATACCGTTGAAAAGGTTAAGTTGTCACCGCTAATCAATATCTCCCCTTGGTGAAGCGCATGGGAAAACGAGGCCAATTTGGGTCGACTAGCTGGCTGAATACCGAACTAAAATTCTCAGGGCGTCGCAGTCAACCTCTGAACTCAAACTTCTTATATAAAACTCAAGAAAGGTCTCAGAAAAACTAAGACCGAAAACTCATAGCTCTCAGCAAGCCATTTTAAGCCTGCATTGAAGCAAATAAACTGAAGTTGAGCAGAAAGTATAAAAAGCTGGCCAGCGATTTACTAACTTGTTTAAGAGCGGAAAACCCCCTTGGATAAACCAATAGGTAAGACCAAGTCGAGGCTTTCCAGTTTGTTATATGTGCTACGTTATCACTCAGCCGAAAAGAATTAATTCTGCTTAAGATTTTCTTTATTTTTTATCTGTATGAAAAAATCTGACGGTTGGAGCCAGTCCGCTGAATGAACGGAAGAGCCTGTTTTTATCGGAGCTAGCGTGAACCATTCCAGCCAAATCCTAGCTCTAAACCGGCTGCAGGGGTCCAATAGCCGTCAAACTGAGAAAAGTCTTCAGCGAAGGTGACGCGTAAATCGCCAGTGCCATAGACGTCGTCCCAGGTGCACTGCAGGGTAAGCGTATCCACCAGCTGACAGTCTGAGATCGTGCCGGAGACATCCTTGTCTGGTTCGTGCATCACGTAGCTGCCGGTAATTGCCCCGTCCTCGTTGAGGGTAAAGGTGGTCTCGCTTGCGATCGCACTGCCATCGTTCCATATCTCGCCAGCATAAGTGCCCTCCGCTTGGGGTAACCAGTCTGGGGCATTCTGCACTTGGGCTAAGAAGGCTCCAAACGACAAAGTCGCCGCAGACAAACAGATTGAAAGGCTACCATTCAGGATTCGTATCAAAGGGGGGCTCATGGTATTGACGACTAGAGGGGCAAAGCTGTAGATATCCTCACCCCAGTGTGCGCCTATTCCAGACAAAACTATCAGGTCACCGCAGAGACAAACCCAGCACAAGTCTGCCAGATAGACTCAATATGTCGGTGGTCGGTGCCACAACAGCCGCCGACGACAGAGAGTTGCGGCAATTGCTGTCTTAGCTTGTGGTACTGAGCCCCGAGTTCGACTGGGTTGCCGTCGTCGAGGGTTTCGGCCTCGTCTAGCTCGGCGTGGCTCTTGATCGAGGCATTGGCTCGAATCCCTCGAATCCTCTCTTGCCAGTCGGCTGGTACCTGAAAAAGATGTTCAAAGTGGGTGGGATGGGCACAGTTGATCATGTAGTAAGCTGGCCCATGCTCAGTGGCATTATCCACTTGCTCAATCGCAGATTGCAAGGTTTGACCATTGGGTAGCCGACCATCGGTTTCGACGGTAAACGAGATAACCACGGGCAGACCCGCTGCCTGGGCAGCGCGGGTGATGCCAATGGCCTCAGCAGGATAGGTCATGGTGATAGCTGAGGCCATGTCAGCTCCTGCTTCTCGAAAAGTCCGAATTTGGGCAGTATGGTAACGCTCGGCGTCCTGAGAACTCATCATCGCAGTGGGGCTATAGCCGTCGCCTCGGGGCCCCACACAACCGCTCACCACCATGGGAGATCGATCTGTCTCATATTCTTCACGGATGTCGTGCAGTAGCTCGATTGACTTGCGGTTCAGGGCCGCTAGATCCTCAGCAGAGTCTCCCAATTTCTCTCCCCAGTCAGCACTAGCTCGCCAGGTGGGGCTCTCTAGAACAAAGCCAACCCCATACAGATAGGCCAGTTGGGCGTAGGTACAAAAATATTTACGCAGGGATTCTGTGCCAAAGGGCTGCTTTAAGAGATCGTAGGCAGCAAAGTAGGGCAGGTGATGGCCTTCATGGAAAATTAGCGTGGTTTCAATGCCCCCGTCGGTGATGAAGAGGGTGTCTGATAGCTGTGGTAAGCCCTGTGGATATCGAGTCATGTCAAGCGCTCCCATATGTTGTGTTAGGTGCCATCGTAGGGAGCAATCGAGAAAGATACGGGAATGAAGCTTTTAGGTTTACTCAGCCCAAAGGCGAGGGAACCACTGCTCTGAGGCAAAAATCGGAAAAGCAAGACTCACAGGACCCTTTGGTGAGCTTGATGACAGCAACCCGACTTCTAATAGACGCTTTAGAACAGATCTGGCCTGGCGTTCTTGATACCCCGTAAGCGCAGAGACCTCCCCTCGTTTGATGGCACCCTCTAAAAAGGCAGCTTTTAATATTAGGAAGCTACCCGGTAGAAGCCGACGATTGTTCGTTGTCGTTGATGAAGGGATGTTTTCTGCGATCGCAACATAGGCTTCTATCCGGGCTAACAGTTGCTGAGGCTCCAGTAAATTCGCCATAAATTTTACTTGATCAATGCACGTCTCTAAGAAGAACTCACTAAAGCGAATCAGCCCTGCCATGGTGAGATTACCGCGACCATCGTAGTCATTTTGACGTTGTTGATCGGCCAGATCTAGAAGCTGTCGATAGTCCTGCACCTGACGAGCTAACCCGCGAGAGACTGACCACAGGCTGTTGCCAATCCCAATCTGGCGAAAATAGGCATGGGACATCAGGCGAACCACGCGTCCATTGCCATCCAGGAAAGGATGAATCCATAAAAAACGATGGTGGGACGCGGCAACAGCAATGATTTGGTCCACTTTTGATAATCCTGTGGGTGCATAGACCTGAGAAAATCGCACCAAAAATTGGCACAATGTTTCTGGATAAGGTGGGATATGACGGCCAATTTGAACATCGATAGTCCTGAACTGTCCAGGGACTACTTTTACTTGATCGATCTGCCAGAAATTGGCAGGTAATCGTTCGTAAAAGGCCTGGTGGATGCGCTGCATAAAGGCTGGGCTGACAGGGCAGTCCCCTTGCCAACCGGCGTCTAAGTCGATTAATCGCTGTACTTCGATATGGGCTTTGGCCTCTAATTGCAGATCTCGCTGCTGTGGATCATTTGACAAATCTTGGCTTAAGGCTTTCTCAATATCCCTGGGTGTGGTGCGATGGCCTTCAATCAGATTACTGTAATAGCAGTTCATCGAACGGACCAGATCACCTAAATTGGAGACCACTGTGGGATGTAATCCCTGGGTTAGTTGGCTGGTCTGCGCAGCCAGTTCTACCGCTAAATCTTCAAGTTTGCGGGTTCTTTGGGGGTATACGGGCTCTAGCAAACTAGGCTCGTATTGCTGGTAAGGAGCAGTCATGCCGTTTTTGAATTTTGTGTTATCTATTGGGAATAATAGCTTATACCGTTCTAAACCTTCTATTTTTGCCGATCTTTTTGCCGATCATGAGATGAAAAAATAAGGGGGTATTGCAGAGGCTGCACTAGCCTGTCCTTGTGATCCCTTTACTCATAGCTATCGCACACCAGAGTGAATGGGCTCTGTATTCCGAGTTCTGTTCTCTTGGTTATTCTGCTTCGCCAATGAGGGTAAAGGCTGCCCAGTCGAGGGGGTTTGGATATTTCTCGAGCATCACCAACATGGCCTGTCGCAGGGCCTGGGCTTTATCCGACGTTTGGGGCAGCTGACGATAAAACTCGGTCATCAGCTCAGCGGTGGAGGCATCGGGCACCTGCCAGAGTGAGACCACCACGCTGGGCACCCCGGCTCCGATAAAAGCGCGGGAGAGACCAATCACGCCATCGCCGGTAATATTCCCGCGTCCGGTGTCGCAGGCGCTGAGGACCACTAAGTCGGCTTTGAGGTTGAGATCAATAATTTCGGCAGAGGTGAGCAGGCCATCTTCGCCGTTGCCAGGGGCGAGTGCGATCGCACCTGGCAAATCCCTCACGCCATATTCTTCCGGGATTCCGTAGTCCAGCAACCCATGGCTGGCTAAATGCACAATCCGAGCCTGTGAGATTTGTTGCACTATGCTGGCTTCTGTCGCTGCGCTACCAATCAGGGGTGATACTTGCAGGATCTCTCCAATGGCCTCAGCCTCTTGTTCAGTACCTGGCAGTGGCTGCATTGGCTTAGGCTGTTCACTGGGGTCGAGGGTGAGGCTGGGCATGGTTGGGTTGCCAACAATCAGCGGATTCCCCGTGGCGATATTGCGGGAGCGCAGCTCTCGGGTAAGGCCTAAAACCTGAATAGAAGGAGCCGTCAGCGGTGTGTGCTTTTGGATCAGGTACTGACCATCGGAGGCCTGTAGCGCCGGGAAGGGCACCAAGAATAGGGGACCTTGAGGGATAAACACAACCCGCTCGGTCGGTTCAGCAGGAAGTACGTCGGCGATGGGCTCAATTAGCAGGGTATAGAGCTGGCGCAGGTTATCGGTGTTGACCGTGGGGCGCTGAGGGGCATTGGCTACAAACGCATCGGCAAAGCCCCGGATTCCGAGGTCGCTACGGGTGGTGTCGACTAACTCTTCTAGAGGTGTATCGGGCAAGTTGACCTGTCGCAAGGTAACGGTGCCATTAGGCTGGATCACCCAGATATAGAGCTTGGGCTGGGGGATGTTTTCTAAAACTGAATATTCAACCAGGGTGGCTTGCTGGGCCTGGGCAATTTGTTTGAGCTCAGCAATGTCAGGCACATTGGCAGTGACCTGTGCAGTGTTTACAGCCCCTTTTAGCCGTGCTGACAACAATTCAGAAAAAGCGCGGGCGCGCCCCCGTTCAGAAATCTCCAGGGCTGCCTCTGGTTGATTTTGCTGGACCAGTGCCCCTTGTAATTGACGGTAGGCCTTAGTGGGGTCGTAGTCAAATAGTGAGATTTTGTCACGATCGCTCAGGCCAGGACCTATGGACTCCCACAAGGTTACTGCCGAACGCAATGGTTCAATTGCCTCATTGACTTTATCAGCATCGATGCGAATGTCGCCCAGATTGGTTAATGTGACCCCTTCCCCTACCCGATCGCCAATTTCTCGCTGAATAGCAAGGGCTTCATTCAAAAGTCTCTCAGCCCGTTGGTACTGTGATTTTTGGCTGTAGAGCAGTCCAAGATTGTTGAGCATGGTGGCTTCGTTTATCCGATCACCAGCAGCTTGGGCCAATTCCAGTGCCTCTTGATAATAGGGTAGTGCCCGATCATATTGTTTCTGGGTGTCGTAGAGAAATCCCAAATTCCCCAATGCCGTCCGCCCCTCTGCTTGAAGCCCAAGGTTTCTGAATAAATAAAGAGAGTCTTGCAGGGTAGTCTGTGCCTCGGCGTAACGGTCGAGACGAACGTAGACGACCCCCAGGTTACCCAGACTGATGGCTTCCTGTAAGCGAATGCCGAGTTCGGTTTGCATCGCAATGGCTTGTTGGTGATAAGTGAGCGAACGCTCAAACTGGCCAAGGGCTTCATAGGTTTTGCCAATGTTGTTAAGGGTGATGCTTTCACCTGGCCGATCACCAATAGATTGGCGCAAGGAGAGAGACTGATTCAAGACGTCGAGAGCTTTAGCATATTGCCCCTGATCAACATAGGTAGCCCCCAAATTGCTCAAGGTATTGGCTTGCCCAGACTCATCGCCAAGGGTTGTGTAGATTTCTAGGGCTTGCTGATAGTAGCTGATCGACTGGGGATAGTCACTGAGGTCATCGTAAAGGTTACCAATATTGTTGATCGCCGATGCTTCGATGGCAGGATTACCCAGTTCGCGTGCGATCGCAATCACCTGTTCATACAGTTCCCTGGCCTGATCGATTTTTCCCTGGAGCAGATAAATACTGGCTATGTTGTTCTGGGTAATAATTTCTCTCTCTCGGTTGCCAACGACCTGGTGAATAGACAGCGATTGCTGATAAAAATCAAGGGCCTGCTCATAGTCTCCGAGTTGATCATGGAGGAGCCCCAGGTTGCTAAGAATTGTACCCTCCAGGGCTTGATTTCCCAGCTCTCGGGTAATGGCCAGGGCCTGCTCAAAACCAGTTCTCGACACTGGATAATTGCCCTGGTCAAGGTAAACCGTTGAGAGGTTATTGAGGGTGGTGGCTTCCCCGGCTCGGTCATTCACTTCGCGCCGCAGCACTAGAGATTGCTGGTAGAGATTGAGCGCTTCAGCGTAGCGGCTCTGTTGATGGTGAATATCCCCAATGTTGTTGAGTAAGACAGCCTGACTCGTGCGATCTCCCAGCTGCTCTGCCAGGGTTAAAGCTTGCTCAAATTGGTGACGGCCTTCATCATAGCGCCCCCAAAAGACATAGAGATGTCCAATATTATTGAGGGTAGTTATCTCAGTGCTTTGATCGCCAGACTGTTGGGCAATTTCTAAAGCTTCTTGCAGATTTTCAAGGGCCGCTTCGTAGTCCCCTGCACGGGTCTGGGTTGCCCCTAGCAGCGATAGGGCCAGGCCCACCTGGGAGCGGTTGCCGCTCTGGCGAAAGCGGGTGACGGCCTGGTTGAGGGGTGCGATCGCAGCCTCATACTCCCCCTGTTGAAAGAGCGCATAGGCCTCTTCTAAGAGTTGATCTCCCCCAGAAGAGGGGGTAGAGGGCGGGGAGGATTCAGCGGGCAGATTTTCAGTCGATGGTGTTGCCGTCGAAGGTTGTCTGGCCTGACCCACCACCTCAAACGACTCAAACAACTGATTTGTCCCAGTTGGCAGGGGCTCCGCAGATTCGGCCCCCACCCCTACCTGATAAAAGCGAGTCCCAATCCAATAGGTCTGCAACCTGACCCGGTTGCCGTCCGTGTCTAAATATTCAAACTCGAT
>JBCCRZ010000198.1:0-9413 GCA_039200855.1 Cyanobacteria bacterium P01_D01_bin.44
CCCCACCCTTCGCCCAGCCCAGAGCAAGCCTCCACCACCTCACCACCTCACCACCTCACCACCTCACCACCCACCGAGCCCCCGACCAACTGGTCCATCGATAGCGACTTTGACCGCAGCGTCAAGAGTTTTGCACAGTTTTTTAATGGCCAGATTGTTAACTTGGACGAAGACGCCGACGAGAGTTCCTCATCAAGGCCTCAGGATCCATCTCAACCGGGCCCAGACGTCCCGTTTTAAACCCCTGTTGTGAATTCTCATAAAGAAGTGTTTAAGATACGGACAGCTTCCAGCGAAACAGCTCGAATGCTTATTATATAAAGCTTTGAGCCCCAAGCTGGCCTCTTAGACATCATCTCTGATCGATAAATCGGGTATCAAAGCGCTTAAACTATAAAGAATATGTCAGCACCTCAGAAATACCGTAGGCATCTAAAGAACAGTTTTCTTATAAAAAAGATGGTAGCCTCACAAGTATTCTCCGCTAAAAAGTGAGGGCCTCGTCTGTAAACCCACTCCCGTTAATATTATGGCTACTTCTAATCAAAACTCTGACAATCTCTCCGCCGTTGCCCGCGAGATCAGCCAAGACCCCTCAGCACCCCGACGACCTTGGGAACAGGAAGGTGAATTTGAGGTAGCAGCGCTCGTTGTTAGCCAAAGTCGAGGAGAGCTGCTCGTTAAGGTCAACTACGATGATCAGGAGTCCTATCTAACCATCACTGGTTTTTTACCCGGTAAGGTCAATGGTCAGCGCTGGCGACTTGAATGCGCTCGTGAATCAGGGCGGATTGAGCTGCTCGATGGAGAACCGCTATAGGTTCATCCTTAAGCTCAAACCTTAAAAGCTCGGCCCTTAGGCCTTGCAGCCTTACAACCTCGGCCCTTAGGCCTTACAGCCTTACAACAATGAATAACCCCAGCAGGTTTCCTGCTGGGGTTGATTAGTCATAAAGGGGAGTTCTTATAAAAAGTGGATTTCTGTATAGAAGCGGTGATAGGTGGTTTCTTTAGAAGCCATTCTTAATCTAGAGCATGCCCAAAACAACTGCCGTAAAAACGCGGTGAATTTCAATAAAGGCTATCTGAAGTGCGAGGTTACCTAAATCGCCTGACTGGGTGATCCGACTTGCGTAATCTCACCCAGCCAGTCATCCTGCCAAGTCCGGTGCTCTGACCCAGCCGGGTATTCTGAATCCAATGAATGCCCCAAATAAAATTGCCCCGACGAAATCGCCGAGGCTTAAACCCATAGAGCTTTTAATACAGGTTTTGTTCAGGAATTAACTTAACTGTAACGGTGCATCTCGTCCCAAACAGTAAAAGAACTGTAAATGGTGATAAAGAGGCCTTAAAGATAAGACGCACTGAGTCAATCCTTCTAGACTGCTAAACATCTGGTCTTAGCCAAAGGTAGTCCCGTTCCAGCCCCACATGGCTCCTTGGGTATCGGCAAACTCAATGTAGGTGCGATTGGTCGGCACCCCCAGCGCCGCCTGCACCTTAGCGCAAAAGTCTTGACTCATGGCTTGGGTTTTAGCCCCCCCCATCGTGCCAACGCTCTTGATCTCGATAAAACAGGTGGGGGCAGTCGTCCCAGCAAACGTCATTGGCACCGCTGGCTCAAAGGCTGTCATGACATAGGACTCTGGCTTACCCAAATGCTTAGACAGGCTGGTAGACAAATCCTTTAGCAAGGCTTCAACGGTGGTTTTTGCAGGGGCATCAACAGACGTTTGAACTTTAATCAGTGGCATGATTATGAAAGGAATGTCAAGAAATGAACAATAACGCTCTATACATTATCGTAATCGGTTTGCGCCCCCCATACGAACAATACGAACAAGCTCATACGAACAAGCGACTGACCAAGCAATGAAACTCAGGCAAAAGTGGTGAGGCCAACTCATCTCCTTCTATCAGCGTTGCGACCAAAACCAATTGCCCATTTTCTCGTCGATAAACCTCTAGACGCTTTGCAAACCGATCCGCAATCCAATATTCCTGGACGCCTTGCACAGAATACAGCTTCAGTTTCGCTTCCCGGTCCCTGCGAATGTTATTTTCCCCCGGAGATAGTACTTCTACGACTAGCTCTGGAAACCCGGTTAGGTGTCCTGCCTCATCCTCAATCAGCGCCAACCGTTCCTTACTCACCCACACCACATCCGGAATCACATTATCCGTATCTGAGGGAATAATCCCTGGTGCCGGAATCGCCTCACCTAGCCCAGACACTTCTGACCAATCATCCAGAACAGTATAGATTTTTCCTGATACTTGCTGGTGCTTGCGATGGGGCGAGCGGGTCACAAATAACTCTCCATCAATCAGTTCATAGTGGGTTCCTTCACTTTGAGGTAACACCTCAAGATCACGAATGGTCCATCGAACATGTTCAGCAGTCTGACTCATCTTTACCCTGCTACCTATTTCTCGTCGAGGTACGAATGGCGCGAAGTTGAAACTTGTTCCCCGCTCGATAGGCGTCTGAGCGCGCTCACGCCGAAGTCCTTCTCCTCTGCCTTATATTCTAATCGCATCTAATCGCAGTAACCTCGATTGCTACTGCTCTCAGCAATTCTCAGAGAGTCCTCAATCAAATTTTAGTTAGCCGTCAGCGAGCTAGCTCCACTGCAAATAAGGCAGCTTTTCAGCCGTCTGTCGAATCTCATCGGCTTGCTTGACCAGTTGAGCACACGCATCCCAGGTGCCACCGAGAAACATCTGCCGTGGGCCTGCGCCCATCGACACGGGGGCAGTGAAATCACCGCAGGTCACCTGAAGGGACTCTAAATCAATACTGACAGGCTGGGTAGAATCTTGCTCAATTAAAGATTGAAGCTGGGTAACCGTCTCTGTATCCGCTGTCACGCAGGGGACTCCAATGGCCACACAGTTCCCCAAAAAAATTTCGGCAAAGCTCTCGCCTATGATAAGTTTGATGCCCCAACGGTGAATCGACTGAGGCGCATGTTCACGGGATGACCCACAGCCAAAGTTGCGATTTACCACCAACACCTCAGCCCCCTGGTACTGGGGCTGATCAAAGGGATGGTTGCCGCTGTTCTGGGCACGGTCGTCGGCAAAAACTTGCTCACCCAGACCGTCAAACGTGACGCAGCGCAGAAACCGAGCCGGGATAATCCGATCGGTATCAATGTCGTTACCCTTGAGGGGCATGCCCCGTCCAGAGACGGATTGAATCTGAGCCATAGGTTTGCTGTCTCGTAGGTTGGCTATGCCATAGTATTGAAGTCCAATCGCTATGGTAGCTCGAGATGGCGAAAGTATATGAGCAGATTACGCCAGAACTGCAGACCTTTATTCAACAGCAACCGCTCTTTTTCGTGGCCACAGCTCCCCTAACCGCAGCTGGCCACATCAACCTTTCACCTAAGGGGCTAGAGGCTTTTCAAATCCTGTCACCCATGCGGGTCGCTTACCTGGATTTAACCGGTAGTGGTAATGAAACTTCAGCTCACTTGCAAGAAAATGGCCGGATCACTTTGATGTTTTGCGCCTTTGCAGGTAAGCCTATGATTTTGCGACTCTATGGTCAAGGTCAAACTGTTCTGCCTGGTCAACCTGACTGGGCTTATTTGGCAGAGCGGTTTCCTCCCCTACCTGGCGCACGACAAATCATCGTAGCTGAGATCAATCGCGTGCAAACTTCCTGCGGTATGGGTGTACCTCTGCTGGACTATCAAGGCCAGCGACAGGCCCTACTTGACTGGGCTGAGCGTAAGGGGACCGATGGCCTGATCCAGTATCAACAAGAGAAGGGTAGCCAAAGCATCGATGGATTGATCACGCCAATTGGGGCTGACTTAGCCAGTGGCTGACCCGTCAGCAAAGCGACCCCCTGATTCAAGTCAACCCAAATTCAACACGCTGGGACTGATGATCAGCTGTCGCTGATGAATCGTCAGCCACCCCTCATTGCGAAAATCGCGCAGCAGCCGGGTCACGGTTACTCGCGTCGTCCCAATTATTGTGGCGAGCTGATGATGGGTCAGCCGCACTGTCAAGCGCACCCCCTGGGTTTCGACCTGACCAAATTCTTGAGCCAGCAAAATTAGCAGATGACTGAGCCGATCGGCTACTAGCCGCTTACCCGATAGCGCTAACCAGGCTTCTGTCTGCTGCAAACGCCGAGTCAGATGTGCAAACATTCCTGCCATCAACGGCGACGAAGACTCGACCTCAGTCATTGCCAGCGGCAGTAAATCAACATCGGTTAATGCAGTTGCCCAATAGGGATCAACCGTTGTCAGGGGTAAGCCGAAAGGCATCGAGGGGCCCACTAGCCCTAGAAGCGTTTCGCTGCCGTCTGGATGAATCGTATGCAGCTGGATAATGCCTCGACAGACCACATACAGCTGTCGCCGTCGAAGTGGCAAACTCCGACCCGAGGGATGGGAAGTTAAGGTTCGCTCATGGTAGAGCTGCTCAAGCAGCTCTACAAATTCCTTTTTGGGAGGGGCTTGGATAGCTGCAGCAGAGCCATTCATCAGCTTAGAAGAAATCACAGACACACAATTTGCCCTAACTTACATCAAGTCACTAGCAAACCAAGACACAAATACAGAGACTAGTCGCTGAGGAAGATGTGTTTTAGATAACGGCCATCCACGGTGAAAATTGATATAAAAAGCTAACCGAGGCAATAGAACTCGACCGTCTTGGTTGCCATGGGGCTATATTGGTGGCTATTCCTTAAGAGAAAGTATTGAAAAGGTTAAGGAGATGGAAATTTCTGCTTAATCGAAGCGGGACTTAAGTATGGTCTTACCAGGCTACACGGCCGCGACCGCTAGAAAAGTTGGCCTTAACCTAGTACTGCGTCAAGCTTAAAATTTCGGGTAGGGATGACGCGGAGAGGGGGTGACGCGGAGACGCGGGGAGCCTCATCCATAAGCGATCTCCGCGTCCCCCATTCCCCGCGTCTCCGCGTCGGTCTAATCCGAAAAATTAAGGCTAACAGACTACTAGGCGTTGCCAATGGTTGTAGAACTTTTGTCAGTCAATCAGGGGTTCACCAGCAACTGAGTCTGAGCCGTTCGCGTTTCAAAGCGTTCTGATATCGCTGATTTGACCGGTAACCGCCGCCGAAACCACCATGGCTGGGCTCATCAGTAGTGTTCGCCCAGAGGCAGAGCCCTGACGCCCTTTAAAGTTTCGATTGGAAGACGAGGCACTGATTTGTCGGCCTTCGAGTTTGTCGGGATTCATCGCCAGACACATTGAGCAGCCCGGCTCCCGCCATTCAAACCCGGCCTCAACGAATATTTTATCCAGGCCCTCGGTCTCGGCCTGCTGTTTGACGCGCTCAGAGCCAGGCACGACAAAGGCTTTAATACCCGACGACACATGCCGACCCTTAGCAACTTTAGCGGCTTCGCGCAGATCGCTGATCCGACCATTGGTGCAGCTGCCGATAAAGCACACGTCCACCTTGGTACCCAAGATCGGCTGACCGGGAGCTAGGTCCATGTAGTCATAGGCCTCTTGCACCGTGGGGCGATCTTCTTCAGGAATCACATCCAGGGTTGGAATCGTTTCGTCTACGCCGATGCCCTGGCCAGGGGTAATGCCCCAGGTGACGGTGGGGGCAATGTCGGCAGCTGCAAAGATGACAACATCGTCATACTCTGCATCTGCATCACTCCGCAGACTGGCCCACCAGGCGATGGCTTTATCCCAGTTGTCTCCTTTGGGAGCCCCGTCACGGCCTTGCAAATAATCGTAGGTAATTTGATCAGGGTTAACGTAGCCGCAGCGCGCACCCCCTTCAATTGACATGTTACATAGGGTCATGCGCTCTTCCATGGACATGGCTTCGATGGTGCTACCGGCATATTCATAGGCATACCCCACACCGCCTTTGACGCCCAACTTGCGGATGATGTGCAAGACCACATCTTTGGCGTAGACCCCAGCGGGCAATGGACCATTGACTTCGATGCGGCGCACCTTGAGTTTAGCCAGGGCTAAGGTTTGGGACGCCAGCACATCGCGCACTTGACTGGTGCCAATGCCAAATGCGATCGCACCAAACGCACCGTGGGTTGACGTGTGACTATCACCGCAGGCAATCGTCATACCGGGCTGGGTCAGCCCCTGCTCTGGGGCAATTACATGCACAATCCCTTGCCGACCAGAGCCCACGTTATAAAACGGAATCCCGCTGTCAGCGGTATTGTGCTCAAGGGCGACGATCATATCTTCGGCCAGGGCATCGGCAAAGGGGCGAGCCTGACTCTGGGTTGGCACGATGTGGTCTACCGTAGCCACCGTTCGCTCTGGATACATCACCCTAAGGCCCCGTTCGCGTAGCATTGCAAAGGCCTGGGGGCTAGTGACCTCGTGGATCAAATGCAGGCCAATAAAAAGCTGCGTTTGCCCTGAGGGCAGTGTTGCCACCGTGTGTAGATCCCAAACTTTATCGAATAAGGTACCTTTGCTCATCGCTTTGCCGAGGGGTTGACCCAATACCAGTGCAGTCTCTCATATTAGCTCAAAGCAGTTGGATTCTGGGCTTTGGAATCACTCAGCATTAAACACATCAAAAATCTGACGACAGCAAGCTTTAACCTGTTCACAAGCCTCGGGCTCAGGAATGATCTCCCCCTCAAACTGCCAATCTTGAATCGTCGACAATCGCCACTGCTGACCCCGATGATCGAAACCGGCAACTTCGACACCAATGGCACGGCGTACGCTGCGAGCGGCAGGACTAGCGCTATCGAGATGGAACCGAATTTGAACTAGCAAGCTGCGGCATTGAAAGGACCGACTGACTCCCGGAAAATGAAAGCCAATATCAATCGAATCCGGATCAACCAGATCCTGAACGTCTGGGTCATTAACCCAGGGCTTTAGATCGGCCCGTAAGTCAGGCAGCTGGGTCTTAAACAGCCCCACAATCGCCGCAATTTTACTGGCAAACTCAATACTGGAAGCTTTTTCGGCTGCATTCACACGACACCTATAGAACCCAACGCGAGTCTCTCTAGGGTAAGTTAACTTAAATTAAGGTTTAGTGACCGCTGTAACAGCCTAGATTTCTTCGCCATAAAAGGCTTTGCAAGTGTCTAAAATTCGCAGGTCATTTTCACTCACTTGCTGGATGCGATGGTAGCCTTCGATAGCCATGGACACCGCCCCCTCAGCGCTAGCCACTTGGGTATCACGCTCAATGCCCAGGGCATATTCAAAGCTGTCTTGTGAGTAACTGTCAGTGATAGTCAATGCCAACTGCGTATCTTGGAACTGACCTCGAACACAATCAAAGGAAGATTGGGGCATATAAAACGCGCCCAGAATGATGCCTGCTCGAGCTTCAAAGACCAGATAAGCGGTAGCTAACTGATCGGGTAGGGGCTGCTGACCATACAGATAAACCCCGTCATTGGGCAACGCCTGTTCGGTAGCAACGACCTCTTGAGCTGCCGACCCCTGAGCTAATAGCGGCTGGATTGATTGGTGAGAATGGCTGCGATCAAGGGGGGCAGTCGCAGCCATTCTCAAGCGATGGCTCGATGCTTTCAAAAGCATCGTCGAGGGCTTCGACTGCTGCTTTGTCTTTTGTTTCGTTAGGCGGTCAAGCTGCCGGGTCTGGGATACCTCAGCAGACTGCCCATGCAACCCTTCAGCTTGAGCGGGCTGCAGGTTCCCCAACCCAAATAGGGCAAGCCCGGTAACCACGCCGAGGGAAAGACCTGTTATTCGGTCTAGAGAACGCGACCCTAAGGATTGAGCGCAATTTTTAATATCAGATTTTATAGTTGCCAACATAATCGACATAAGCTTATATATCCCCTTTACGCCCTTGAATAATCACCCTAAAACCGAAAGCCTTTATTTACCCCAGAATTAGGCGTCGTTAATTGCCTCTTGATTCACTGTAGGCCAGATAAATCCCCTATCCAGTCCGTCCAAAGTATCCCGTAATATCTCTTCTTAATCACTTCATAAAGCCATTAACCCACCCCGGAGAGAAAACCCCGAGTGGGCCCTGACGTCATGATGAACATCAATCAGCCCAATCGCTGAAGACCAAGATATGTAAAGGCCAAATGAACCTGATTCTATGGTTGACTACAGATAAAAAATAATTATTCCGGATGGGCGAGTTATAAGACTGGCACATTCGCTTTTTTATCAATTCTTGTTAGATTCATTTAATTTCCCTCGCTGGAACTTTTCATCCTCCTCCAGAAAGAGATACTCTGAAAATACACACGATTCTTAAACCTAAGCTTGAGATTTCTTGGCTCGAGGTAGGAGACGCAGCTTTAACGAATGCAGCAACCTATGCAGCAGAATGAAGTAGCCCTCAAACTTCTGCTTTTTATTGACAAACGTCCAAGCCTGACTGAGCAAATTCAGCAGATAAGGCACCACGTGGAGCAGCTCCAAGGCGAGGTCCCGGTCAGACTTGAAATTATTGATGTCAGCGAGCAGCCCTATTTAGCTGAGCATTTTAAGTTAGTGGCAACCCCTGCCTTGATCAGGGTTTCTAAGGATATCAATCAGACCCTGGCCGGGAGTGATATTATCTCCCAGCTTGATCATTGGTGGCCCCGCTGGCAAATGGAAGCTGAGGCCGCAGAGGCGCTGACTCCCCACGTCAATGGGAATGGTAAGCAGGCTGAGTCCTCTGCCAACTCAGTGGTCCACTCCACCGAAATTATTCGTCTTTCTGATGAGATTTTTCGGCTTAAGCAGCTCAATGCAGAGATGGAAGCCCAGCTCAAATTCAAAAATCGCATCATTGCAATGCTCGCCCATGATTTACGTAACCCTCTGACAGCAGCTTCGATTGCGGTTGAGACTTTAGAGATGGGCTATACTCCCGACGGTCGTCGTTCAGACAAGCTGACACCTGCTTTGACGATGCAGCTGCTCAAACATGCCAAGATCCAAATCCGTAATATCAATCGGATGATTACTGATATTTTGCAAGCGGCTCGAGGTCCCTGTGCCGAGCTAAAAATCGCTCCGCAGGAAGTCAATCTGCTGGCCCTTTGCCGAGAGGTTCTAGAAGCGTTAGGGCCCAAGGCGGCTGCTAAAGAGCAGTCGATCAAGATCGATATTCCTCAAGATCTGCCCCATGTCTATGCAGATGTCGGCCAAATCCGCCAGGTGATTACTAATTTGCTCGATAACGCGGTGAAATATGCGCCCTCAGGCAGCAGCATCAATATCAATGCCTTACACCGTACTAACCAAAAAGTCCAAATCAGTATTCAAGACACCGGCCCGGGCATCCCCAAAGAAAACCAGACCCGCATTTTTGAGGAAAGCTTTAGGTTGAAGCGAGATCGCGCTAAAGACGGCTATGGTCTGGGCCTATCGCTTTGCCTTCGGATCGTTCGCGCTCACTATGGCCAGATTTGGGTAGATTC
>JBCCRZ010000199.1:0-9411 GCA_039200855.1 Cyanobacteria bacterium P01_D01_bin.44
AGGCAAAAACCGCCAGGCCAATCCCTAATGCTGAGCCTTGATAAACGGCTAAGCCTAGATAGAGTAAGATGCCTGCGATCGCAAACCGGATCAAACGATCGAATAAACCCACATTGTTAAACATTTTGCTTTCTCCTTAAACTGTAAACGTCAAAATGTGAACGTCGAAAAAGGTCTCATTAACTCGCTAGCAAAACAGAATGGGGAGTCCCCAACTGGGCCATCGCTGTTTGGAGGCTTTGTCGAGCTTGTCGAGCCAGCACTGCTGCCTGAGGATGATCGACGAGGGCAAACATAACAACCGGATCAACAGCTGAGACTTCGATGTTGCCGTCTGCATGGGCTTGAACCACGACATTACACGGGAATAAGGCCCCTGCTTTGTTGTCAATTTGGAGCATCTCATAGGCTAGTTTAGGATGGCAGGCCCCCAGAATCTTATAGGGACGACACTCCAGCCCCAATTTATGCTTAAATGCCAGCTGGGCGTCAATTTCGGTGAGAATGCCAAAGCCCTCATTTTGCAAGGCTTGAATTACCTGAGCCAAAGCTTCTTCAAATGAGATCGTTAACACTTTGCTGATGTGGTACATGTCTTTCTTCTCTTCTTTCTGCTTTTAAGTTGAATACTGTTGCGAATCGTGTGGTGAATGTAACAATACTGAAATTATATATGATTGGATAGTAATATAGTTGATGATTATTTTATGAAATCTATACAATTCATTGATTATTTTCAATGTCATCATGTCACATGACTTGAAAGCCCTCACCGTTCGAAAAGCTTAAAATTTCGGTTAGGGAAGACGCGGAGAGGAGAGGGCACGGCGACGCGGAGATTTTTAGCGAGTAGCGCTCTCCGCATCACCCACTCCATTCTTTGTCCTCTGGACAAGCTCAGGGTCAGTGCCGCGTCAGTCTTACCCGTAAATTTAAGACTGACAGGCCACTAGGCAGGTGCTTTATTTTTGCGCCGATTCCTGATCTCTCATTCACTCACTTTAGGGGCAAACAGTTCCTGACCCGCTTGATAAAGGGTTAGCCCGCTAGCGGTTCCTTCTGCCGATAGGTCAAATTCGATCGAGATATCAGCCACCTGAGCAAAGAATTGGGTCTCTGAAGCAGGGTAAAGGTTGAAAGCGGCTTGCCCTGTCGCCTGGGCGATGAGTTGTTCTGCCTCTACTCGAATATCAAGCTGCAGGTTGGGCAACAGTTGATAAGTACCGACATAGCGGTTGTAAAGGATCGGGTCAATATCAGCAATTGCTGGCTCACTGGATGCATTGACCGCAACGGTATTGATATCGACCGTTAACATCTCTAGCTGAGCCTGTACCTCTGGAGATATTTCGGCCTGGTAGCGTCCGCCGAGGTGCTCAGCAAAAAACCGCTCCAGGGCAGCAGTCATTGCCAACGCATTGATCTCTTTACGAAAGCCATGGCCTTCATCGGGGGCCACCAGATATTCTACAGGCTGGCCTAGATCTCGCAGCGCTACTACAATTTGGTCTGACTCTGCCTGCTTAACGCGGGGGTCGTTAGCGCCCTGAACGACCATCAGCGGAGCCTGAATTTGATCCGCAGAAAACAGCGGAGACTGGGCTTCTAGACGGGTGCGATCGTGAGGATTGTTGGGATCTCCTAAGCGCAGGGCAAAAGTAGATTTGAGCGGAGCCCAATAGGGTGGAATTGAATTAAGCAACGTAATCAGATTGGATGGCCCCACCACAGAGGCCCCGGCGGCATATACATCCGGCGTAAACGCTAGCCCAGCCAGCGTGGCGTAGCCCCCGTAAGACCCGCCAAAAATCCCCACACGCTCTGGATCAGCAATGCCCTGGTCAATCAGATACTGCACCCCGTCGGTGATGTCATGCTGCATGGCCCCCGTGCCCCATTCGTTGTTACCTGCATTGAGAAATGCCTTGCCGTAGCCCGTAGATCCTCGAAAATTAGGTTGAAGAACCGCGTAGCCGCGATTGGCAAGGAACTGGGCAAACGGATTATATCCCCAAACGTCTCGCGCCCAGGGGCCGCCGTGGGGCATGACAATAATCGGTAAGTTGACAGGCTCTACCCCTTGGGGCAGCGTCAGATAGGCCGGAATTTCTAAGCCATCACGGGCCGTATAAGAAATAGGCTGCATGGTTGCCAGGGCATTACTCGGCAGCTCTGGCCGCAAATCGTAGAGCTTCTCAAGGGTTTGAGCGGTGCGGTCAAAGAAATAAACGGCACCTGGGTTAACATCACTTTGGATACTGATTAGGGCAAAGCGATCGTCCTGGGTGAGGGAGTCAAGAGACATTGAAACGTCGGGAAACTGTCGCTGAAGAAAGGCCAGGTCAGCGGCGAGCCGATCGTCGTGGGGATAGATGCGGAGACGATTGCCCGCATAATACGTCGCCATCAACTCATTGGTGGCTTCTGAAAACACAGCCCCGCCAAAATCCACCTGGTTTTCAGGATCGACCTCTACCAGCTGACTTTGCTGGCTGTCAAAATTAAACAGTTCTAACTGAATTAAATCGGCATTCTGATTGCTGATCAGATACACCTGCTGGCCATCTGGATGAAAGCGAATGGGCACACAGGTTTCTTCGACGCGACAGGTATAAACAGGCGTCAGTTCATCCGCTTCGACCGCCAGAATCTCATTCCCTCCTTCTACCGTTTGGCGATAGCCAACGCGAACATTACCGTCTAGATCCGTCAGCCAGGAGGCAATATTCTCATCATTCTGGAGGATCAGCGTCCGCTCTCCTGTGGTCAAATCTAGCCGATAAACATCGTGGAACTGTGGATCGCGATCGTTGAGGCCAATGATGATTTGGTTGGGGGTTTGCTTAGGGGCCGCGTAAAGTTCAGCTGTAATACCATCTATAGGCGTCAAATCGCGGGTTTCAGGGGCAGTCTCTCCTAAGGAATGGGGGTCAACCGCATAGATATGAAAATTTTCATTGCCGTCTTTATCCTGGCCATAGAGAATGTAGCGACCATCAGCACTCCATAGGTATATCATGATCGGGCTTTCTGCATCAGCCGTCACTGGGCGGGCGGCCTCCATGGGTTCGTCGATGCCTTTTACCCAAACATTCATGACGCCCTCCAGAGGTTTTTGAAAAGCCAGAAACTGACCGTCAGGAGACAGCTGGGCACCCGTAATCTCTGGGTCGGCAAAGAATAGATCTCGATTAATCAGGGGCGGCAGGGCGGTCTGAGTCTCAAGCTCCTCAGAGGCGATGGCCCCATTGGCTGTCAGCGGTAGCTGTGTGCTGCTAAATCCAAGCCCCCCCCAGCTGACAGATATCATTATCAAACTTGCAGCGAATCGAAATGGTTTCATGGCAAAGAATTTCCTCTTAGGGGGCTTTTCATTCAAGCCTATAGAGAATATCCCAGCGGCTCCATAACAGAAGGTCATTTTGATTAATGACTTTTGTCATGGACATTTTCAGGTGCAACAATCAGTTAACATAGGAAGCGCTTCGCGCGGTGGGGGGTGAGTGGGTGAGTGGGTGGGTAGCTTTGACAGACTACTATCGAGAACTTTGTTGCAAGCGAAAAATCTCTGGCTGAAGCTCTGGGGCAGGGCCAAAAATGCGATCTGTAAACCGTACATACCAGGCAGCTGCCTGAACCTGGATAATGTAGGCCATGGCGATAATTAAGGCGATTTCTGAGCCTTGTTCTTTACCAAAGGCTGTCATCGCAATCGCCAGGGCAATGGATAGATTACGCATGACGGTGCCGTAGACCAGTGCGATCGCATCCCCCCGATCAAAGCAAAGCTTACCCACTATTGTACTGAGCAGAAAATTGATCAGATACAAAATGGCTAACGGGAGTAAAAACGACAGCAGCACCCATGGATGGGCAACAATATCTTTGGCTTTGAGTGCCATCGCTACAAACACAATGCCTAAAACACCGACGGTCGAAAAGGCCGGGAACTTTCGACTGAGATTCTTGTTGTATTGATCAATGCCAACTATCCGGATGAGAGAGAGTCGGGTCACAATCCCCAAAAGCATTGGCAGAAAGACGATCATGACAATTTGTTTGAAGATGCTGGCTAAGGGGATTTCTACGACAGTTCCCATTAGCCACTTAGCATAAAACGGTGTGGCTACCGAGCCCAGCACTAAACCGATCACCGTCATCTTGACAGCAGCGCTAATGTTGCCCCTCGCAAAACCCGTCCAGGAAATGGTCATACCGCTGGTGGGCAGCAAAGACGCCAGCAAGAGACCCAGTGCAACCAGGGGGCGATCTGCAAAGAACAGTTTCCCCATACCAAAGGCAAAAAAGGGAATCACACCAAAGTTAATCAGCTGCGTTAGCAGTTGAACCCTGTAGTCGCCGCCCTTAAGAACCTTCTGCACTTGTAGGTTGATCATCATGGGATAAACCATGAGAAAAGTTAAAGGAATAATCAAAGTTTTGAGAGGAGCTGGATGGGTCACAGTACCTACGATTAGACCCGCCACCATGAAGATTGGAATAGACCAGACGAGATTTCTCTGAAAGAAACCGAACACTTTCCACACGACAATTTTCTCCTTGCATATTAAATTTGAGAGCGGAGCCATGAGTTCGTTTTACAGCTTGTACATGGCTGGAAGACAGCTTGACTCCGCCCTGCACTGAAAGTGGCAGCGCCAGCTTGGTATAAGATCTGAGTTCGTCAGAACGCCGCGTCAAAGTGATCTATCAAAGTGGCCTTTATGCATAGGTAAGCCGCCCCTTTGCCAAGCCATCATGCCACCCGTGATATTGAAAACCCGAGTGAAGCCTGCTTTGATCAATTGCTGAGCCACAATCGGGCTCCGGTGAGCCGTTAAACAGATCACGGCGATGGGTTCATCTTTAGGGAGAGCCAAAAACCACTCTGGCAGTAACCAATTGCGCAGTATGGGGACTCTCACCATTAGCACACGAGGCAGGCTTAGATTGATGGCATCAGAGGCCCGAAAGAGAATATATTCAAGACGACTCCGCACATCAATTAATCTCGGGGGTTCAGATAATTGGACAAATTCTTCTGGAGAGACATCAATCACTTTTGGCTTGATTGATTTTGGCTTATTTGAGGAGATCGGTACCATGTCAAACCTCTTCTATAGCACCATCGACGGCCAACAACGCAGGGAAGTTGTGGGCATTAGGTGCATGCATGACCTGAAGGCCTAAGGTTGCCCGATTGATTAAATCGGCATAGCTCGGAATCACCCGACCCTGGCTGTCTAAAATGGACTGATTGAAGTTAAAGCCATTCAAGTTAAAGGCCATGACGCCAATCCCCAAGGCGGCGAACCAAATACCGACGGTGGGCAAGGCCGCTAACAAGAAGTGAATCGAACGACTATTACCCAGGGCGGCGGTCGGAATGAGCAACCGTCCCAGAAAGCCGATATGACCTGCCAGGAGGTTGTAAGTTGCTTCTTGTTGCCCAAAGCGATAGCCTGCGTTAGTAGACTCCAATTCAGAGGTTTCTCGTACTAAGCTGGCGGTCACCAGAGAGCCATGCAAAGCACTGAGGAGCGCACCGCCAAAGATACCGGCAACCCCCAGCATGTGAAAGGGATGCATCAACACATTATGCTGAGCTTGCAGGGCTAACATGAAGTGAAACGTACCGGCTACGCCTAAGGGCATGCCTTCTGAGAAGCTACCCTGACCGATGGGATAAACCAACAGCACAGCAGTTGCGGCGGCGACAGGGGCAGAAAACGCCACGGCAATCCAGGGGCGCATCCCCAGGCGATAGCTGAGTTCCCATTGGCGACCGAGATAGCTCCAGATGCCGATTAAAAAGTGGAACACAATCAGCTGATAAGGTCCGCCGTTATAGAGCCACTCGGCCATTGAGCTGGCCTGCCACAGGGGATAAAAATGCAGCCCAATGGCAGCTGAGGTGGGGACAACTGCTGCGGTAATGGGGTTGTTGCCACTGAGAATGGATCCAAAAACAGGTTCGCGAATGCCGTCCAGGTCAACGGGAGGGGCGGCGATGATTGCGATCGCAAAAACAGTTGTCGCCACCAGCAGCGTGGGTATCATAAGCAGACCAAACCAGCCGATATAGATGCGATTCTGGGTACTGGTGATCCACTCAGAAAATGGGTTCCATAGGTCAAACAGACTCCTTTCAGGGAGTCTCTCATGTCGTATTAACGTATCCATCAGTTAAACCTCCGAGATACATGATGATTTATGTGGGATTACCTGGGATACTGGCTAAAAAATATGGAGCGGATAGCCAGTATACTCAGTCAACCTTTATCTACTCTATAATCAGGTAGTGATTAAGTCAATAGCTCTTTTTTGATCTGGCCCCTTTGATCTGGCCCCATTCTCCGGGTGGGGTTGTGTTCACGCTCTGGGTATTTGGAGCTTAAAGCTCGACGGGCAGATCTATTTGTGGGTGACGCGTATTTGCATCCGGATGTTCATTTTTTCCATATCATCAAACAATCTATCGAGGTCTACGATGTGACCCATCATCCAGAGACCTACTTTGCGAATCGAACCGTCAAGATATTGTTGCAAATAGGCGATCACTGGAATCACCGTAAACTCATAGGCACTGCTGTGCTCAGAAATAATCTCAACGCTTTGAGGATGCCCATCCTTTTCACCTTCTGCCTTCAGTAGAAAAACGACACCTTCTGCGGAGCTGGAAAATGTGTTAATTCCAAAGATCAGCAACTTAGCCCAGATATGTCGAAGGAACCCTTTCTTGATTTTTTGGGAGAGTGCTATCAACGGAAAGATCAGATAGTCTGTAAACCAATTAAATCCCGTCGTATAAATGCCCGTTTCCTGTAAACCCAGCCCCTCTGGCAAGGGTTTGATTTCTACCATATCGATGGGCATACTGCTCCGAACCCCAAATAGAGGCCCGTAGTCAATCTTGATGGCGTCTTGGTAGGTGCCCATTCGCCATTGCCCGTTTTGATAAATCTCAGGTTGGTAATCGGCAACCATATCCACCAGTTCATAGAGAGATTCAGACTTCTCGAGCTGGAAATTCATTACAAAAGCAACAATCGCTTTGTCATATTGATCAAAATATTGAGCCCCCTTGCAAATATAGGCCGCCGGGAGCCCAGGATGAAAACCTGCCTGGGTGATAAAGCAGCATCCAGCCTGCGTTATCTGTTGCCGCAGGGGTTCCAATACAGGATAGACCGTCTGCTGAAAGTAAATGTCTAGATAGTCAATTTTGGCTGCAATGGCTGTTTCTGCAATTTGCTGCGCCCATTGGGGGGTGGTGGCTGCAACCAACACAAAATCGATATCAGAGAATGCATTCCGCAAACTCTCTACATCAGACGCATCCGCATAGCAGGCGGAAATCCGATCGGGTGGAAATTCTTTTTTTAATGTGTCAACGAATTCTGTAGCTTTTTCGAGTCTTCTGCCAGCAACGATTACATTCACAGAAGTTTCTTTGAGAAGATATCGGCAAAATATCTGCCCTGTTTTCCCGTATCCTCCTAAAACAAGTATTGTCAGATTATTTTTCATGGTCGGCCTCGGGACCTGTTCTAGCCATATTAAATTATTTTTTAACAGAGGAATCTCAGCATCAACATATGTGAAATCCCTGAAACTAATACTCCTCCAGGGTTTAACACTCAATAAACTTCCTTTAAATCTAAGTTCTTTGAGTTCATCAAGTTATATTTCAAACCTACAAGACCTTTTTTATTCTCTTCTATGATTACAATTAAATAACTAGATGGTAATTCAGTCAAATAATTTTCCATCGCAATATTTCATTCAATATTTCATCGCTTACTGGTCGATTCACTGCACCTCCTAGGCAAGGCAGTGGGGTCGATTCAGTCAACTTTAAAACAGGGAGGATTAGGATTAATCTATGGCAAATGTTGTTGTCATTGGGGCGGGTCTAGCCGGGCTGCCTGCGGCCTATGAGCTACGCTATCTGTTACCTCACGAACATACGGTGACGCTGATTTCTAATGAGCCCAAATTTACCTTTATTCCAGGGCTCATCCAAGTTGCTCTGGATCTTAAGCCGCTAGATCATGTCCAGCTTGATCTAGCGCCGCTGGCACAGCGTCATGACCTCAATTTGGTTCTTGGCAAAGTGACTGCCCTCGATCCGCAGGCGAGGTCTATTACTGTTCAAGGAGAGATAAACCCTACACAGGAGTTCGCTATTCAGTATGACTATCTTGCGATCGCAACCGGTGCATCTCTGGCATTTGACCAGATTCCTGGCCTAGGCCCCGAGGCAGGGTACACCCAATCTGTCTGTACCCCAGACCATGCCGTGGTCGCCCGACAGGCCTGGCTCGACTTTCTCAACCATCCCGGCCCCATCGTCGTCGGGGCAGCCCCTGGCGCAGGCTGTTTTGGCCCAGCCTACGAGTTTGCCCTGATGGCAGATCATGAACTGCGCCGTCGAGGACTGCGCGATCAAGTCTCCATCACCTATGTCACACCCGAGCCCTATGTGGGTCATTTAGGCGTCTCCGGCGTTAAACATGCCCGGCGGCTGACCGCAGATTTGATGAAAAAACGCGGCATTGACTTTATTGAGAATGCGGCCATTACCGCCGTGGATGACCCATGGATGACGTTAGCCGATGGTCGCCAACTGCCCTTCAAATACGCCATGATTCTACCCGCCTTTCGCGGGGCTGGGTTTATTCAAGCCGTGCCGGGTTTGGGCGATGAAAAAGGGTTTATCCCGGTTCTGCCCACCCAGCGTCATCCTGACTTTCCCGAGATTTATGCAGCGGGTGTGAGCACTAAACTCACCCAGCCCGATCAGACTCAGGTCCCCATTGGCTTGCCCAAGAGTGGCCAAATGGCAGAAGCCATGGCGACAGCAGTGGCCCACAATATTGCCATTGACCTGGGTGCAATTCAAACCAGGCATCATGTCCCGACTCTCGAAGCCCTCTGTTTTGCAGAGTTTGGCGATACCGGCATTGCTTATATTGCGGCCCCGGTGCTGCCCGATCCCAAGACCGGAAAACGGAAATCTTCCTATGCTGCGCGTGGCCCCTGGGTGGTCTGGGTCAAAGCCGCATTCGAAGCCTATTTCATGGTCAAAATCCGCACTGGCACTGGCATGCCCTGGTTTGAAAAACTGGGTTTACGCAGCCTATTTGGTCTCAAATTATTTAAGTCTCTCCCAATGCCCGATGCACTTCATTTAGGAGAAAACATTCATGATCAGAGCGCTATCCACCAGTATGCTGGCCAGAAGCATGCTGGCCAAACAGATACTGACCAAAATCATCCTGGGAGTCTCACTGATGGCGCTCATGGTCACCTGCTGTCCAGCGATCGCCCAGGCTGATCCGGCCCAACTGGCCAAAGCCGTTCAGGAAATTGAAAATCTTGATGCTCTACGTAGCGGTCTCGCCGCCT
>JBCCRZ010000200.1:0-9404 GCA_039200855.1 Cyanobacteria bacterium P01_D01_bin.44
ATCATCTACCATGGCTCGATAGCCAGGGTTTGCTAACGCAAAGCTAAGCACAGCAGACTCACCGATGCCTAAATCCCAGGCTGCGATCGCAGAATTAATCTCAACATCGATTCGGTTAACCCAGGTTGCAGCAGGCAGCTGCAAAGCTGCTACATCAGATTTTGACGCAGTGACTTCTCGGTAAACAGCATTAGGAACAATGATGATATCAAATAGCTGCAGCAGTAAATTAACCTGTCCACTCTTGAAAAGGACAATTAGCGGTGAGGCGTTAATAACGACCCGATCAATCTGCACCCGCTAACTCCTCAGAAAGCTCCTCAGCGGTGTATTGAAAAACCGAAACCTGATACCGAGCTAAGGAATTGATGAAGTCTGCCCGATTTAAGCCAGCGATTTCGGCAGCTTTTTCTTGAGAAACTTCACCTAGCTCGTACCATTTCACAGCAGCAGCAATGCGCATCTCTTTGACAAATTCGGTAGGCGCTTTGCGTAAAGCAGAGAATATAGTATCTGGCAGTTGAATCTGAATCGTTTGCATATTAGTCAAGCGGTTTAATTAGTTTAAGGAAGCACTTATACCAATTCTACTGGCAGAAATATAGAACCCTCTGCTAAGACCCTTTAATCTAAAAGAGTAGTCAAGTCAAACGGAGGATTCAAGACGTGGCTAAGAATGTGTTGGGTGAACCCCTGCAAGTTTGCTGTACATCACCCATGACCGGCTTTTACCGGGATGGAGTGTGTAATACAGGCCCCAACGATGCCGGTGTTCATGTCGTCTGCGCCCAGGTCACCGAAGAGTTTTTAGCCTATACCCAGGCCCAGGGCAATGATTTGAGTACGCCAATGCCGATGTACAACTTTCCGGGGTTAAAGCCAGGAGATGGCTGGTGTCTCTGCGCTGCCCGGTGGAAAGAGGCTTTGGACGCCGGGACTGCCCCCCCGATTGTCTTGGCCGCAACCCACGAAGCGGCGTTGAAGTACGTGCCGCTGGAAGTGCTCAAGGAGCATGCTGTCGATTAGGTTAACGCCGCCTGCACCTGCTGCAACGACATCAGTGCCCCCTGCACTAATTCTTGCTGCTGCTCGGCTGAGAATTGGGTGGGGTCGGTTAAACAGAGTAAGCGGGTCTCAATATCAAGCAGCAGGGCAGGAATATCAGTGCTCACGCCGGTCTTTGCCTGGGGGGCATGGTTAATACTGGGACTCAGCCCAGCCTCTACTGGACTATCAGCCCCAGGAACCGCTGCTGGTTGAGGCACCCTTTCGACATCCTTAATCTGGTGTAGCGTCCGCTGTAGGCTTTCGATGATGCTATACATTTCGATGGGGTCAAACACCTTAAGCAGACTGGTTTGTGTTACTAAACCTAGATTGTTACCCCAGTTCCAAGACACCACCAGACGCCGCACCCGCCGCCGCTGCATTTCCTGATGGGCAGCCCAGAGCGAATCGTCAGGACTCAGCAAAAATAACGGCGAACTCATCACATCTTGGGCGGTGAGGGTGTGCAGCGATAGCTGCAACGCCTGAAACTGGACAATATCTCGCTCAGTGACGATGCCCACTGGGGTGATCGCTTTTAGCTCATCTTGCCGCATCCCCTCACTGTCAATGTCCACAATCACAATGCAGCTGACTCGATGCTCCGCCATTTGCTGGGCTAAGGACAGCACCGTGGTCTCGCGGGTGGTGTGCAATACATTAGAGGACATGATATCTGCCACCCGTCGCATTTTTAGTAAGTTAGCCGGGCGCAGTACCTGCCGAATGCTTTCTGGGGTGACCACCCCAATCAGCCGTTCCTGAGCATCCACAATGGGCAAATGGCGAATCCGATAGCGGCGAAATAGAAACAAGACTGCAAAAATATCTTGAAACGCTGACTCACTCAACGTCGTCACTGGGGTGGTCATCACCTCGCCCACTGTCAGATTGTCAAAGGCGGTTTCATGAGCGGTCATCCGCACAATATCGCGCTCGGTAAAAATCCCCACCAGCCGATCGTTCTCAACTACCAGCGCACAGCTCAGCTGCCGAGACACCGCCCCTAGCTGGGCACTCCCTCCACTTCGAGCCGCACTCATTTGCTGCAGCACCTTGCTCAACCCAGTCCCCGGTGTCACCGTCAGTACCTTTTGGTCAATGGCATCCAGCAGGGTGGGGGTAACCGCTTGCAGGTTGTCAGAGTTCATAGGGGGGAGCGGGGGATAGGAGGTACAGCATCAAACGAAGAAAATCTTAAGTTATATAAATCAAAGTGTAGGAATTTAACCCCCTAAAGGTGTAGCATTAGGGATGTAACGGATTATTTGGCTTAACCTAGAATCGATAGAGCTTTGAGGGGGAGTTGGTTACTTTGAGCTAGAGATATCTAGGTTGGCTTTTGGGGGCAGTTGACCCAGGTTTGGGCCTTTTGATGATTTGCCATACAGGCGATCAAGCACTCGCTTAATCGAAATCCGTTGCCACTGGCGGCCTCGCTTGGTTTTATATCCTTGCTGGTTCATCCAGTTGGCAATCTGCTGCAAGGACTTACCAGACTTGTGGTGGCGTCGAATCAGATCAATGATGGCTTGCTCTTTTTCGTCCTTGACCAGTTGTCCATTGACTGCCCGCTCACCATAGGCAGGTGAGCCGTAGCCAGCATAGCCCCCCTTGGCGGCTTTGGCTTGTCTACCGGCCTCGAGTCTTTGCCAGACGAGTTGTTTATCGACGTGTTCGGCGCTCATCAATCCGTTTCTGGTTAGAAAGTTAAATGGGTCACCCTCAGGCTGTGCTTTCTAGGCTACCAAACCAGGCGACAACTGGGATACCCAACCTTAGATTTCCTAACCATTTCAGTACCTATTTTTTCATCAGAGGATTTTATTAATGGCAACTTATGCAGTCAAACTCGTGGGGCCTGACGGAGTAGAGCAAACCATTCAAGTGCCTGACGATCAGTATATTGCTGATGCCGCTGAAGAACAGGGGATAGACGTGCCGGTTTCTTGTCGAGCGGGGTCTTGCTCTACCTGTACTGGCAAGCTGGTGTCAGGCGAAGTTGACCAGTCTGATCAGGTGTTTTTAGAAGATGAACAGTTGACTGCGGGCTTTGTTTTGACCTGTGTGGCCTACCCTGCCTCAGACTGCACGATTCAAACTCATCAAGAAGAAAATTTGTACTAAGTTAGGCCAGTTTTGAGATTTGAGTTTTAAGTTGGGCTGTTAACTCAAAACTCAAATCTCAGAATTGAGAACTTACTGAGCCCTGGAGGAACTGAATTATGGCGACGACTCAAATTGTTCACTGCCCCAACTGTGGCTGTCTTGCCCAGCGCGACTTTATCCCACAGGCGGAGGTGTCGGCCTCGGTGGCTCATAAGTGCTCAGCTGACCCATTTATCATTCGCACGATGTGTCACCAGTGTGACTATCTGGTGACCCAGTGCCCCCGGAGTAATGCTGTACTAGAAGCCCATGCCCCCGGTTTGTCGAGTCTCTTGCTGCAGGCTCACTAGCTAGCCATGTCATCTGACCTATCCCCAAGTGTTTTGTAACTATCCAGGAGACCTATCTGATATGATGCGTGCCCAAGAAATTATGACAACGGATGTCGTAACTATTAGCGGCTCAGCTACCGTAGCAGCAGCAGTTGAGATGATGAAAGAGAAAGGGCTCAGGGCTCTAATTGTAGACCGCCGCACGGAGGATGACCCCTACGGCATGGTGACGGAGACCGATGTTATTTACAAGGTGGCTGCCTATGGTCATGATCCTAAGACCTTGCGGGTGTACGAGATTATGACCAAGCCCTGCATTGTGGTGCCGCCGGACCTCGGGGTAGAATATGTGGCTCGATTATTTGCCAATACTCGCATCCGTCGGGCCCCTGTGGTGAGAGGTCGGCTATTAGGGGTGCTCTCGATTAGTGACATTCTTCGCAAAAGTGACTTTGTTGAGAAACCGAAAAGCAACTTTGAGAGATATTTAGAAGAGAATCCAGAAGCGCTAGAGGCTCGGGAATATGACACGTAAAAACTGTTAGGATGCTGACTATGGCGCAATTTTTTATCAACGCTGATGATTGTAGTTAGGAAGGATAGCAATGCTTAAGGCCAGGGACATCATGACGACAGGGGTCGTCACGATTTCGGGTTCGGCGACGGTAGCTGAGGCCGTCAAACGGATGAAAGATCGGGGGCTCCGGGCTCTCATTGTAGACCGTCGCTCCGAAGACGATCCCTATGGAATGGTAACGGAGACCGATGTCATTTATAAAGTGGCGGCCTTTGGTCACGATCCTAAGACCCTGCGGGTCTATGAGATTATGACTAAGCCCTGCGTGGTGGTGTCCCCTGATTTGGGGGTTGAGTACGTGGCGCGACTGTTTGCGAATACTCGCCTGCGTCGGGCTCCGGTGGTTGAGGGCCAACTGCTGGGTATTATCTCGGTCAGCGATATCCTGCGTAAGGGTGATTTTGTTGAAAAGCCCCGCGAGATGTTTTTAGAGGATAAAATTGAGGCTGCCCGCGAAGAGGCTCGCCAGGTTTGTAGCGAAAAAGGCGCAACTGCCCCTGAATGTGCAGCGGCCTGGGATGTGGTGGAAGAATTGCAGGCGACGGCTTCTCGCCAACGAGCAAAGGCGTCAAGCTAACTTTGAACGGCGACGACGTCTTTGTTCGCGGGACTGCTTTTGCCAATATTGAGCCAGGCAGAGTCCTCCGAGATAGCCAATCATCGCCATGGGAATTCCCAGGGCAACACAGCCTGCGGTTAGGGTCATGATACAGTCCATTCCCATTTTGAGGAACTGTTGAAGGGTGGGGACTTCCTGGAGCGTCAGCAACATATCTTGGGTGCCCAAAAGCTGTTGCCCGATTCGATAGTTGAGGGCATACAGGGGGATAAAGGTAATTGGGTTGCTAACCCAGGTGGTTGTGGCGGCTACTATGGCATTGCCACGTAGGAGAGGGGCAAGTGCGATCGCAACCAGCGTCTGCACTCCAAACAGAGGCATGACGCCGACGAAGGCCCCAACCGCCATGCCCCTGGCAATTTCGGCAGGGCGAGCTCGCCCTCGGCTAAACCGCAGTCGAGCATAGCGTAGCGAGCGCCTAATCCGTTGCGGCAAGGGACGCCGCTTTTTCCCATGGGCGGCTGATCTCACTGAATGCATCTTGAGTTTGTCAGAAAGGGGGGACGGCTCAGATTGGTGTGTCAATCTTCCTTGGTAAAGGGGAAGATACAGAGAGCAAAAAATACAGAGAACAAAAGATACACCGAAAAGGGGGATGTTATCCGCGATAACGATACATTCTACAAACCTGACGCCGCTAGTCAGGACAGAAATCGCTTACTCTAAACCGCCTAGCCGATTAAGGGGCCAAAAGCGAACAGCCGCGCGACCGATAATATCTTCTTGAGGTACGTATCCCCACTCGTGGCTATCTACGCTGTTATTCCGATTATCACCGAGGACCAGATACGACGATTGGGGGACCACCTCTGGCCCCCATTGATATTCAGGTGGGGCCTTGATGTAGGATTCCTCCAGGGCCTCGCCATTGACAAAAACCTTGCCGTCGGCAACCTCGACCTGATCACCGGGTAGGCCAATCACCCGTTTAATAAAGGCCTGACGCCGCTGACCCGGCGCAAATAGCTCAGCTGGTGGCAAAAACACGATGATATCGCCCTGCTGGGGCGGGTTGAGGCGATAGCTGATCTTTTCGATGACCAGTCGGTCATTGACTTGCAAGGTGGGCTCCATCGAGCCAGTTGGGATATACCGGGCCTCAGCTACAAACTGCCGCATTCCGAAGGCTATAAATAGACTCAGGCCAATGGTTTGGAGGCTTTCAATCCACAAATTTTGCTGCTTTTGGGACACCTTGATAATCCTTTAGACTCAATAGATTGGCAATACTGCTCTCTATTCTACTGTCGTAAATTGAGAGCAGCAGCAGATCTGTGCCGGATTTTAGGATGATTAACGCCTGATTAACCTGAAACAGCCTTGAAAATTTCTTGCTCAGGGCGTTCGGCGATCAGGGCGTTCCATCCGAGGGTTTGTAAAAAAGCATCGGCATCTGGGGTCTCAACCACATCTACGCCCCAGTCTCCAGTTTGGAGGGCATTTGGGTTAGAGGACGTAGCCGGTGTCGTTTTGAGACCGCCCAGGGCTAAGACCCCGTAGAGCAAAGCCTGCCCGAGCTGCTGGGTGCGATGGTCAACCAACGCTTTGACCAGGGTATCGCCAATCTCAGCGGGGTTGCCCTCTGCTGTGACCTCACACCGCCAGTGGGGATGGTCAACGGGCTTGACGACCCAGTCTGAGGGCAGTTGCGCGGCAAATAGATCGCAAAATGCCCCAGCCGAGAGTGGTGGGGCCAGGGTTTCAGCAATGCTGTAGTTGTGGGAAAGCAGCAATCGAATGGGCATTTGGCAATCTAGATAGGGACCTCTATGGTTTTACAGGACCGAGGGAGAAATGGAAAGGTGAGCGCACTCACCCATCAAACCCGAATATTGAACATTGACGGACTACTAGCCGGTTTCTGTTAAAGCCGATGAGCCGCTCAGCCGCTGGGTGAGAAAGTCAACAAACGTTTGCACCCTCAGGGAATCGCGGCGGTTTGGCAGGTACAGCGCATAAATGCCGGTATCAAGGTCCAGATGGGGGTAAACCTGAAAATCATGGAGCACGGCCTGTAAGCGGCCCATCTGGATATCCCCGCCAATCAGCCAGGTGGGCATCAAAATCAGACCTGCGCCGATCAAGTCCTGGCCCCGCCCTTTCAACAGCTGGTGGCTGCGACCCGAGCACCGTTTGTCCAGGCTATTTTAGATTTGGGCATACCGCAGATGGCATTTGACCGCATTGCCCTGGTGGGCGACGCCGCCTTTGTGCCCCGACCCCATACGGCAGCCAGTGTTTCTAAAGGAGCCGCCAATGCGATCGCCCTGGCCGATGCCCTGGTCACCGAAAATCACAACGTCCCCGAAGCACTACAGGCTTGGGAAACCGATCAGCTTAGATTAGGGATGCATTTGTGGAGAACGGGTCAGGCCTTGGGCGAACGCTCTCAGTTTACTTACGGCAAAGCGCGAATCGTCAAGCCAGCAGCGTCAGCATTCCCCGCCAGCTAAAGAAAGTCACCATTCCTAATACAATCGTCAGTAAGAGATTACGAGTGACCACGCCCACACCCACGGCTGCGATCGCACCCGCCAATCGAGCATTCAGATAGCTGAGGTGCAGTGTGCCGTCACTGAGCAACACTTCAGGGACAACAATCGCTGTAAGGACTACGGGCGGCACATAGCGCAGGGCACTGAGCAGTGCAGGGGGTAGCGAGATGCGGCTGCTGGCCCCCAGCATCAGGTAGCGAATCAGAAAGGTGGCGATCGCCATTCCAGAGATCATCAAAACTTCATTCATGGGGATTTATCCGTGATTTAGCCGTGTTAATTCGATGGGTCTGTTCGCTGTACACACCGGCTGTAACCCCAGCGACTGCTGCAACTAACAGCCCTAACTGGTGGGGGAGTGGATTTGTGACCAGGGCAACAACGCCCGCAACGACAACTGCAACAAACATCGGCCTGGTTTTAAGATAAGGAATAACCATGCCAATGAACGTGACCGACATGGCAAAGTCTAGCCCCCACTCAGCGGCATTGGGTATCCTCTGTCCGACGGTGATGCCCAGCAGGGTAGATAGCTGCCAGCTGACATACATCGTGAGGGCAGCGCCCAGATAGTACCAGTGCTTAAACGGGGAGCGATCGTGGGCATCATAGCGGCGAATTGCGATCGCAAATACCTCATCCACTAGCAAGAACCCCAAAATCGCTTTCCAGCGCTGCGACAGCAGCTTCACATGGGGCACTAAACTAACCGAGTAAAGTAAATGTCGAAGATTCACAATGAAGGCGGTAAGCACCACCAGCGGCCATCCTGTGCCCGCCGCAATCATGCCCACCGCAATAAACTGAGAGGACCCGGCAAAGACCAGTGCCGACATGGCAAGCGTGCCGACGACTGAGAGGCTACTACTGGTTGCCAGGGTACCAAAGATAATCCCAAAGGGGATCGCCCCAACCACTAAAGGAAAAATATCTCGTGCGCCCGTCCAAAATTCAGATCGAGGAGATCTCCGATGCAATTTTGCGAACGAGTGAGACAACAAAGAAGGGTTTGACATAGATACTACCGCTACATAAACCCCAGTGTATTCAAGCCGCATTGCCTAATCTTGTACGTTTTTGCAGCCGCGGGCATATTGCCCTGGGGTCACGCCTCGCAATTTTTTGAAATGGCGATGTAGATGGCTCTGATCGGTAAATCCGGTTTCTAAAGCCGCATCTGTGATTGACCAACCCGCGACTAAGAGTCGCCTGGCTGCCTGCACCCGCACATGATTGAGATAAGCGTGGGGGGGTAATCCAATCTGTTTTCGGAAGGCCCTTAGCAACCGCAGCGGCGTCAGATTTACCAGAGCTGCCAGCTCATCAAGAGAGATATTAGTTGTGTAGTGGGCTATCAGATAGTCACGTACCTGTTGCACTGCGCGGTGCTCTTTACCAACTGATTTGACAGAGGGGCAATCGCTAGCATAGTGGCTGACTAGCTCAGCCATGCCCCAAAGAAAGCGAGATTCTCGCTCCAACGGAGAGGGCGAGGTTTCGAGTGTATGATGGAGATTGGCTAAGTGCTGGTTGAGTTGCTGATCATCAATCACCGGTGATGAAAAATAAGGAACTGTACTGGGACGATCTGCCAGGTCCGCAGCCGCCTGCTGCAACCAGTCGGTGGCGGGTAGCAAGGTGCGATAGGTCCACCCAGTCTCCAGAACAGATTTCCCAGTATGTATTTCGCCTGGTTGAGTGACCACCACACTCCCCGCCGGGGCAATGTAGGTCGCGCCGCGATACTCAAACTCCATCGCCCCCGCCTCTACAATGGCAATGCCAAACCCTTCGTGGGCATGGCGTGAGAAGGCATAGTTAATATAGGTGGCATGGAGCATCTCCAGATCGTGCAGCACCGGGTCACGCCAGAACTTTACGTGCTCTTTCAAAGCAGATCGACGACTCATGGACTTAGCAGGTACACTATTTGCCCTCTCAGGTTGCGTGCTCTTTCAGGTTACGCGGTAGGGTCATTGCTGTCTTGTACGTTTTTGCACATTGTGGGGTACGGCCTTAATCCAAGGCTTGTCCAATCAGGTTAGGCGCTTGCAACCCAATACGCCCCCACGGTTAGCTATTTCCCCTTACCCGTTTCTCTTTTTTAACTTGGTTTCGATTTTTTACGCAGTCCCTTTCATTGAGTGAATCCCTGGCAAATAGCGCTGTGTATTGCCCTCCTTAAGACGAACAGTTTGGTGGTGTCATAAAAGTCGCCGCCGGGG
>JBCCRZ010000201.1:0-9402 GCA_039200855.1 Cyanobacteria bacterium P01_D01_bin.44
AGTCAGCCACTAAAACCGAAAACTCAGACGGGGCGATGGAGATTTGGCTGACCAGGGCATTTGCCATCACACCCACAACCCGCAAGGAAAACAGCAGGCCAAGACCGACCAGGATGCTACCAATCGCTCTTTCTGGGACGACGCTGAGGAGTTTTTGTTTCACGACTCTGCCATCAGTACTTGCGATCAGGCCAATGAGCGTGTAGGTGCTTAACATGACCAGCATGAGATACGGCAAAAACATAACATTAAAGGGAATGCCGAAAACGTAGGCAATGTAGTTGTAAAGCACAAAGAAAAGTGCCCCTGGCCAGAACAATAGACCGACTAGCTGGCCTCGCCGTGTCAGCCACATCGAACCCAGTAGAACTGGAACACCGATAAAAAGATTAACCACGTCATTGGGCATAAACGTCTGAAACAATTTATCTGTCGGATAGATAATGGTCCCATACAGTAAACCAGCCATGGAAACGACCGCCATCAGCAGAACGATGGTAAGGGAAAGCCCATAGGCAAGATTGAGATGAGGTTTAATTGGCAGACTGACATGACTCATGGGGACATGCTCCAGGGTATGGTCAAACCATCTTGACAATCTTTTGGTAGCTTACCTTGGGAATCTGAGAAACTTGTGAAGATATGGAAGCTCAATCATTCTCACAGGGCAATTGACTGAATTGAGTTCATTCCTCATAAATTCCTCAAACTCTTTTTTTACTTTAAATTTTATAGAGTCCAGGTTTTAGGCTTTAGGTTCCAGGTTTTAGGTTCTAACGTTTCTAGCACTCTTCTAACACTCAACACCTAACTCCCAACCCCTGTCACTCCTTTCCAGCTCAAAACGTTTGAGAAACAGCCATGCAAACCTCCGCACCTGTGACAACCCGGTTTTCCACCCTGGATGGCAATGAAGCGGTGGCTCGGGTGGTCTATGCCCTGAATGAAGTGATCGCTATCTACCCCATTACGCCTGCTTCGCCCATGGGCGAATGGGCCGATAGCTGGGCGGCCAGCGGTCAACCTAATCTATGGGGAACGGTGCCGTCGATTGTAGAGATGCAGAGTGAAGGCGGCGTCGCGGGCGCGGTTCACGGGGCATTGCAGACCGGGGCACTGACTACTACCTTCACGGCCTCCCAGGGGCTGCTGTTGATGCTACCCAATCTATATAAGATTGCCGGAGAGCTGACCCCTTGCGTGATTCATGTGGCGGCCCGGTCGGTAGCAGCCCAGGCATTGTCTATTTTTGGAGACCACAGCGATGTGATGGCGGCCCGGAGTGCGGGGTTTGGGATGCTGTGCTCGGCTTCGGTGCAAGAAGCGCAAGATATGGCTGCGATCGCAACCGCCGCCACCCTCGCCAGTCGCATCCCCTTCATCCACTTTTTCGACGGGTTCCGCACCTCCCACGAGATTCAAAAAATTGAGCTGCTGGGGGAGGATGCGTTGCGATCGCTGATCGACGACGACCTGATTGCCCAGCACCGTCAGCGCGCCCTCAGCCCTGACCACCCAGTGATTCGAGGCACGGCTCAAAACCCGGATGTGTTTTTCCAGGCGAGGGAAACGGTGAACCCCTACTATCAAAACGGTATCGAAGTGGTTGAACAGGTGATGGGCCACTTCGCCCAGCTCACCGGGCGACAATATCAGCCCTTTGGGTACCACGGTGACCCTAATGCCGAGCGGGTGATTGTGCTGATGGGCTCCGGCTGCGAAACCGTCCAGGCCACCGTGGATGCCCTCAACAATCGGGGAGAAAATGTCGGCGTTATCAAAGTGCGACTCTATCGCCCCTTGGATGCCCAGCGGTTTGTGGCGGCCCTGCCCCGCAATGTCAAAGCCCTCAGCGTGCTCGATCGCACCAAAGAACCCGGCAGCACAGGGGAACCCCTGTACTTAGATGTGCTCACCGCTTTAGTTGAGCAGCAATTTACCACCCTTGGGGGGCGCTTTCCGGTAGTGGTGGGGGGGCGCTACGGGCTATCGTCCAAAGAATTCACCCCCGCGATGGTAGAGGCTGTTTTCGATAATCTGTTGCTGGATGGCTTTCAAGGTAACCAGTCCGCGCCGAAAAATCACTTCACCATCGGCATCAACGACGATGTTACCCATACCAGCCTGTCCTACGACCCGACCTATTCTATTGAACCCGAGCAAACCATCCGGTCTGTCTTCTACGGTTTGGGCTCAGACGGCACCGTCGGGGCCAACAAAAACACTATCAAAATTATCGGCGAAGCGACTGACAACTATGCCCAGGGCTACTTTGTCTATGACTCCAAAAAGTCCGGCTCGGTCACCACGTCCCATCTGCGGTTTGGCCCCGAACCCATCCACTCGCCTTACCTGATCGACCAGGCCAATTTTGTGGCCTGCCACCAGTGGATGCTGCTAAACCAGCTCGACATTCTAGGCCCGGCCATGACCGGAGCCACCTTTTTGCTCAATTCTCCCTATGCTCCTGAGGCCACCTGGAACAAACTACCCGAACGGATTCAGGCCCAGATTGCCCAGAAACAGCTCAGGGTCTATGCGATCAACGCTCACCAGGTGGCCCGAGAGGTGGGCATGGGCGGACGCATCAACACCGTGATGCAGACCTGCTTTTTTGCCCTGTCGAAGATTTTGCCCCAGGCGGAGGCCATTGCCGCGATTAAAACCTCTATTCGCAAAACCTACGCTAAGAAAGGGAATACAATCGTCGATATGAACCTGAAGGCGGTGGATCAAACTCTACAGAACCTGTATGAAATCCCGGTACCGAGAGAGAATCAGGAGATAAAAATCCCCCCCTTCGAATCCCCTTTGCCCGAGACTGCGCCACCCTTTATGAGGGATGTTCTGGGTCAGATAATGCAGCGCCAGGGAGACAACATTCCCGTCAGTGCGCTGCCCTGTGATGGCACCTACCCCACTGGCACCGCCCAGTTAGAAAAGCGCAACATTGCCCAGGCGATTCCCGTGTGGGATCCAGATGTGTGCGTACAGTGCGGCAAATGCGTCATGGTCTGTCCCCACGGCGTGATTCGCAGTAAGGTGTATGGGCCAGAGCACCTGGAGAATGCCCCCGCCACCTTTAAACACGCTGCTGCCCGTGAGTGGGCAGAGCAGTCCTTCACTCTCCAGGTCGCAGCGGAAGACTGCACCGGCTGTGGCATCTGTGTGGACGTGTGTCCGGCTAAAAACAAATCGATTACTCGGCTGAAGGCCATTAATATGACGCCGGTCTACCAGACAGTTTCCGAGACAGAAGCCCCTGAGGAGAATGGCTTGGAGGAGAATGGCTCTGACATCAGCCCCCCAACCCCCAATACTGGGGGAGCCAGTGACAACAGCGCCACCGTCGATCTGCGGCAGCAAGAGAAACCCAATTGGGACTTTTTTTTGAATCTGCCCAACCCCGAGCGACAGCAGCTCACTCTACATAAGATCAGCCAGCAACAAATGCAGGAGCCCCTGTTTGAATTTTCGGGAGCCTGTGCAGGCTGCGGTGAAACTCCCTATCTGAAACTGATTACCCAGCTCTTCGGCGATCGCCTGCTGATCGCCAATGCTACTGGCTGTTCGTCGATCTACGGCGGCAACCTGCCCACCACCCCCTGGAGCCACAACGCCGAGGGTCGTGGCCCCGCGTGGTCAAACTCCCTGTTTGAAGATAACGCCGAGTTTGGCCTGGGGTTCCGGGTCTCTATCGACAAGCAGGCAGCCTATGCCGCTGAGCTGTTGAAGCAGATTACAAAAGCAGGCGGACAGGCAGACGGACAGTGGGCACTGTCAACGCTAGCACAACAGATTCTCCAGGCGCAGCAAGCCGATGAAGCCGACATTGTCGAGCAGCGGGAGCGGGTCAACCAGCTTAAAGCCATTCTGACCGATGTGAGCCGCCAGGGCGTTTCAGAAGAACTGAATGCCAAGATTACCCGACTCCTCTCGCTAGCCGACACCCTGGTTAAAAAAAGCGTCTGGATTGTCGGCGGTGATGGCTGGGCCTATGACATTGGCTATGGCGGCTTGGATCATGTATTGGCCAGCGATCGCAACGTCAACATCCTCGTCCTCGACACCGAGGTCTACTCCAACACCGGCGGTCAACAATCCAAAGCCACCCCCAAAGCCGCCGTCGCCAAATTTGCCGCCGCCGGTAAAACCGCGGGCAAAAAAGACCTGGGCCTGATGGCCATGACCTATGGCAGCGCCTACGTCGCCAGTGTCGCCATGGGAGCCCGCGACGAACATACCCTCAAAGTTTTCCTGGAAGCCGAAGCCTATGACGGCCCTTCGTTGATTATTGCCTACGCCCACTGCATCGCCCACGGTATCAACATGGCCACTGCCATGCACCACCAAAAAGCCGTCGTCGACTCCGGTCGCTGGCTGCTCTACCGCTACGACCCGAGACGCCGCGCAGTGGGCCAAACTCCCCTGGTCGTCGATAGCCGCCCCCCCAAACTGCCGGTGGAACAGTCCATGTATGCCGAAAATCGCTTTAAGATGCTGGCCCACAGCCATCCGCAAGAGGCTAAACAGCTCTTGCAACAGGTGCAGCAGGATGTGCAGATGCGGTGGGAGTTGTATCAGGCGTTGGCCAGTCGGAGGTAGTGAGTGGTGGGTATTGGGTGGTGGGTAAAAGGCGAAGGGCGAAAGGCGAAGGGGGAAGGGGTGAGGAAGGTGAGGAAGGTGAGGAAGGTGAGGAAGGTTGTGAAATAGGGAGGTCGAGCGGATAGATACATCCCCTGACGCTTAGCTCCTCCTCCCCGCGTCCCCCCATCTCCCCCTCTCCGCGTCTCCGCGTCCCTATCTCCCCCATCACCCCTATCTCCCCCATCACCCCTATCTCCCCTATCTCCTGACTCCTGACTCCTAAATTCCTCAAAACTGACATAACCCTTACAGGAAACAGACCCATGAAATGGAACCTTCTAAAATGGAAACCTCTAAAGTGGGGCATAATTGGCCTCCTGGCAATGATTTGGGCGCTGGTGATCGGCAGCAGCTACCTGCCAGCGCAGGCCAGCCCGGTCTATCAGGACACCTTCAAAATCGGCGGCGATCTGGTTGTGACCGAAGACCAGACGGTGAGAGATGCCTTCGCCATTGGGGGCGATGTCACGGTCCAGGCAGGGGCCTCTGTGCAAGGAGATACCTTCGCCATTGGCGGTAATCTCCAGCTAGAAGATAATACCCAAGTAAAAGGCGATGCCTTTGCCATTGGGGGGCAACTGATTCGGGCCGAGAGTGCTATGGTGAACGGTAATGAATTCACTATGCTAGAAAGCTTCAGCGGTCTATTTGAGCGTTTTGGTGTGTTGGGTACCCTCTACCTCGGCAACGTCATTTTCTGGTTAGGGAGTTTTGTGATAGCTGCGATCGCAGGTTTGCTGTTACTGTCGCTCCTGCCCAGACATGTCAATGCCATTGCCACCACCGTCCACACCCACCCCTTCAATAGCCTGCTCTACGGCCTCGGCGGCATTGCGGCCCTTACCGTTCTCTCTGTCCTCATTTCAGGCAGCGTCCTGGGTGCCCTTCTGTTGCCCCTGGTCAATTTAGCTGCCCTGCTCACCGGTTTGCTCGGTTACATCGCCATTTGTGTCTGGCTAGGGAAACAACTCCAACCTCAAAAGCCCGAAGCCCACTTTCGACACTTTTGGCTAGGCTTGCTCCTGCTATTTGTCGTGAGCCTGCTTCCCATCGTTGGAGGTTTGCTAGTAAGCTTCATTTCCCTCTTTGGCTTTGGCGCTACCCTGCTAGCCCGCTACGGCACCCAGCCTAATGTACACCTGCCCGTCACTATAGATGGGCTGGACTATCAAACTGAATAGCCATATCCCGAACCGGTCAGGCACAAGGCCAGCCCTACCTCCCTCATCTCCCCCATCTCCCCCATCCCCGCGTCTCCGCGTCCCCCCATCTTCCTGCCGACGCAATATATTGCGCCTCTACATCACCCATCACCCATCACCCACCACCCACTACCCCACCACCCATGCTCTCCACCACTTACCTCGGCTTACCCCTCCGTTCCCCCCTCGTCGTCGGTGCCTGCGGCCCCCTGACCGAAGATCTTAGCCACCTGCGTCAAATGGAAGACGCGGGCGCAGGCGCAATCGTTCTTCATTCCCTGTTTGAAGAACAACTCCAAAAAGATCGCGTTGAGCTGGACTACTACCTCGATCAGGGCACCGATAGCTATGCCGAAGCCCTCACCTACTTTCCCAATCGTCCCGTCTTCCATGTCAGTGTCGACAGCTATCTGGAGCATATCCGAGCGGCGAAGACAAGGGTCGATATTCCCATTATTGCCAGCCTCAACGGAGATACCCCCGGCGGCTGGACTGACTATGCCGAACAAATTGAAGCTGCTGGGGCCGATGCTCTAGAACTCAACATTTACGCCGTGCCCACCGACCCCAGCCAAACCGCCACCCAGATTGAACAGACCTATCTCGACATCGTGCGGGCGGTCACCTATGCCGTTAATATTCCGGTCGCGGTCAAGCTCAGTCCCTACTTCACCAATCTGGCAAACCTGGCCCAACAACTCTCGAATACGGGCGTCAACGGCCTGGTCCTGTTCAATCGATTCTATCAGCCCGACATTGATCTAGACGCCCTGGAGGTTTCCCCTCACGTCTTGCTGAGTACCTCTCAAGATTTACGCCTACCCCTGCGATGGATCTCCATCTTATACGGCACCCTGCCCTTAGATTTTGCCGCCACCGGGGGGATTCACCATGCCCAAGATGCGATCAAATTGCTGATGGCCGGGGCCAATGTTACCCAGATGGTCAGTGCCCTGCTACACCACGGCATCGATCACCTGCGTACGGTAGAACAAGGCATGCGAGACTGGCTAGAAGCCCATGAATACGAATCGATCCAGCAACTCCAGGGCAGCATGAGCCAGATTTATTGTCCCAACCCTAGCGCCTTTGAACGCGCCCAGTATATCAAGTCAATTCAGACGTATCTGCCACAGATTGGGGTAAAGGTGCCGACTTAATGTGAGATAAGAGTTGGAAGAAAATTTTGAGTTTTAAGTTTTGTAGACGCCTAAGCGGCTTCCCGCAGGGTATTTTAAGTTCAATTCAAAATTCAAAATTCAAAATTCAAAACTTCCTCCCCATCTCCCCCATCTCTCTCTACCTACCCACTACCCACTACTCACTACCCACTACCCTCTCCCCATCCCCGCGTCTCCCCCTCTCCCTGCGTCTTTCTTCCCCACCTCCCCCATCTCTCTCTACCTACCCGCTACTCACTACCCACTACCCACTACCCTCTCCCCATCCCCGCGTCTCCCTCTCTCCCTACGTCTTTCCTCCCCACCTCCCTCACCTTCCTCACCTTCCCCCCAATGACTACCCCACCCCTTCCCAAAAAAATCGGCATCCTCACCAGCGGCGGCGACTGTCCTGGCCTCAACGCGGTGATTCGAGCCGTGGTTAAATGTGCCACCCGTCTGGGCTGGGAGGTTTACGGCATTCCCTACGGCACCCAAGGGTTGATTAATCTGGAGCAGGGAGATTGTTGTACTCAAGATTTTCGACTTCACGACCACGGCTTTGATATTCCAGGCATGCTCCACGGGGTCGATATTCTTCAGTTTCTCAGCGGCAGCATTCTCGGATCTTTGAATAAAGGCGATCCGAGCGATCCGCTCATTGCCCAAGAGATTCTTGATGGCTATCGACTGCTGGGCCTGGATGCCCTGATTGCCCTTGGCGGCGACGGTAGCCTCGATATCATCTATGACCTGGCCGAGCGAGGCAACTGGAACTGGATTGCGATCCCTAAAACCATAGACAACGATGTGCCTTATACCGAGTGTGCCCTCGGCTTTGATACGGCGGTGGATACCGTTACCCGCGCCCTCTACGATCTCACCTTTACCGCAGCAAGTCACAGCCGCATCATTGTGGTGCAGGTGATGGGGCGCGATGCGGGGCATTTGGCCTTACAGGCAGGCATTGCTGGGGGGGCAGATGTGATTTTGATTCCAGAACTGACCCCCCGCCTCAACGACAAAGTTCTCGATGGGATTTGTCAGCAGATTGCACAGCTGCGACAGGCTGAACGTCAGTTTGCCCTGGTCGTCCTGGCAGAGGGGGTTCGCAATCAAGCGGGAGAGAAAGAAAAATACATCGGCGATCTCCTGGCGAGACAAATTCAGGAGCACGGCCTGCGACTCTGTCAAACCGGCAAGCCAGAGTTTTGTGAACTCAAGGAATTAGAAACACGGGCAACGACCCTGGGCCATATTCAACGCAGTGCGGTACCCTCATCTTTTGATCGTCTGATCGCCGCCGCTTTTGGCTGCAGGGCAGTGGAGTTAATCGCAGCGGAGCAGTATCAGCAATTAGTCATTTGGTCGCAGGGGCAGGTAGACAACAAGCCCCTCGATACCGTGATGCCCTTGATTAAACAGTGTCATCAAGCCCATCAGTGCCCGAGCCCGGTGCCCCCTAACGATCCCTGGGTGCTGACGGCCCGTGATTTGGGGATTTATGTGGGTGAGCCCGATGAAGTACGTGAATGAATATCGCGATGAAGCGGTCGTTCAGGAATATGTGAGTGCGATCGCAACCCTGATCACCCAACCCTGGACCCTGATGGAAATCTGTGGCGGCCAAACCCACACCATCGTCAAATATGGCCTCGATCAGCTGCTACCCCCGGAAATTACCGTGATCCATGGTCCCGGCTGTCCTGTCTGTGTTACCGATGCCGCATTGGTCGATCAGGCCCTCGTCCTGGCGACCCAGCCCGAGATTATCTTTTGCTCCTATGGCGACATGCTGCGGGTGCCCGGCACCTCAACCGATTTACTCAGCATCAAAGCCCAGGGCGGCGATGTCCGCATAGTGTATTCACCTCTCGATGCCTTAGCTCTGGCCCGCAATGACCCAGACCGACAGGTGGTATTTTTTGCCGTTGGGTTTGAGACCACCGCGCCGGCCACAGCCATGGCTGTCTACCAGGCCCATCAGCAGCATATTGAGAACTTTTCAGTGTTGATTGCCCATGTACTCGTTCCCCCAGCCATGGAGGCGATTTTGTCGTCACCAGACTGCCGGATCCAGGGCTTTTTAGCCGCAGGTCATGTGTGTACGGTGACAGGGTATGAAATGTATCACGAGATTGCCAAGAGATATCATGTTCCCATTGTGGTCACTGGCTTTGAGCCCGTCGATATTCTGCAAGGGATTTATCTCTGCCTGCAGCAACTAGAGGCAGGCCACGTCAAGGTGGAGAACCAATACACCCGGTCTGTTCAAGCCCAGGGCAATCAACCCGCCCAGCAACTCATGGACAAAATCTTTCAGGTAGTCCCTCGAGTTTGGCGAGGCCTCGGTAGCTTAGCCCAAAGCGGCCTGGGGCTAAATGAACCCTACC
>JBCCRZ010000202.1:0-9391 GCA_039200855.1 Cyanobacteria bacterium P01_D01_bin.44
AAAAAGCCGCCTTGCAAGCTCGACGCCGGATCTTGCCACTCGATGTTTTAGGAATACTGCCCGGTTTAACCAGGATGGTGGCGTAGGTTTGCAAATTATGGTTAGCAGCCACCGCCTGGCGAATATTCCCTGTCACCGTGGGCACATCCAGCTTTCTAAGATAGGTCCGCTCAACTTCGTGCACCACGACTAGTCGTTCTTGGCCCTTGTCTGTAACAGAAAAGACGGCCCCGCTGTTGAGACGCAGGGCAGGGTGGCTGTTTTCAACCGTGAGTTCAATATCCTGCGGGTAGTAGTTTTGTCCCCGAATGATGATGATATCTTTAATGCGACCGGTAATAAACAACTCGTCATTGTCTAAAAATCCTAAATCACCGGTTCGCAAAAAGGGGATATTCCCCGTATCTGACAGGCGATGACCAAAGGCAGCTTGGGTCTCCTGAGGCTTATTCCAATATCCCTGGGCGATGCTGGGGCCAGCCACCCAAACTTCTCCGACTTGATCAGGTGAGCAGGGCAATAGCGTGTCCGGGTTAACAATGGCTACAATTTGGTCTGGCAAACTCTGTCCACAGCCTGTCACGGTTTGCACACCTTCGCGATTTTGATGTTGGCAATCGACCACCTGGTGACGTTCCAGGGGGTCTGTCTCAATCGTTTTGAGCACAGGTGCAGTCTTGTGATCACCGCCTGAGACAATCAGGGTGGTTTCGGCCATGCCGTAGCAAGGATAAAAAGCTTCTCGACGAAACCCAAATGGCTCAAAGGTTTGTGCAAACTGGTCCAGGGTTTCAGCTCGCACCGGCTCAGCCCCTGTAAAGGCAACTTGCCAACTGCTGAGATCAAGATCGGTGAGCTGCTCTGGCTTGAGTCGGCGCACGCACAGGTCATAGGCAAAGTTAGGACCGCCGCTGGTGGTGGCCCCATAGTGAGAAATTGCCCGCAGCCAGCGCATTGGCTTTTGCAAAAAGTCAACAGGAGACATTAACACCACTGGAAACCCCCCATAGAGAGGTTGGAGGACGCCGCCAATCAGGCCCATGTCGTGGTATGGAGGCAACCAAATGACCCCACGACTGACCGCATCGTGGCCAAAACACCAGTGGATTGCGGCGGAATTATGCATCAAGTTCCCCTGGGTCACCATGACCCCTTTGGGTTCCCCCGTCGAGCCAGAGGTATATTGCAGAAAAGCTAACTGATCGGATTTGATCTCTAATCTTTGCCAGTCAGAAGGCGGGGCGACATCAATCGTGTCAGTTGCCAGCCAGTGCAGGTCTGAAAACTGGGATTCTTGAGCAAGCCACTGGTTGATTCTGTTGAGATAGGCATCGGTGGTCAGCAAGACTGACGCCTGCGAATCGGCAACAATCGTTTGTAACCGTGACAGGTTTTGATTTTTACGAGGCGGATAGGCGGGAACCGCGATCACCCCTGCATACAAGCAGCCCAAAAAAGCAGCCACAAAATCAAGCCCCGGTGGATAGAGGAGCAATGCCCGCTCCCCGGTCGCCTGGATGGATTGCAGTCGAGCTGCGATCGCTTTGACGCGCTCAGAAAGCTCTCGATAGCTCAAGCGACTATCTTCTGTTTCGCCATGTGTTTCGCCATGATTTAAGAAAGTATAAGCCAGGCTGTCCGGTTGCTCATGGGCTCTCAGCTCGAGCAGATCTACAAAAGTTGAACATTGAGACGCAACTCCAAATGAGCTATCTAGGAAACGGTTCATCATAAGGGTCCTCTGCAGCTATCACAACAGTCAAGGATAGGCCCCAACGCCGTCAGCACAGGCGGGGCTTCGTTTGTATTAACGGCGTTGACATAAAACATTCGAACGAGCGCAAGCTAGATATCCGCAATGGGATCTCTCAGGTTAAAGTCAGCGCCCTTCAAAAAAATCCCCCATCATGTCGCAGTAATCTAGCAGGGCCTCTGGACGCTTACTCATAAACGCCTACCAATGAGGTATTAGAGAACTATCAGTGAGACCCGGCAAATTTCAAGTGATTACAGGCTTCATGCCTAACCATACATTACTTATGACGCAACCATAAAAAAATGCGACGCAGATGATGTTAAGAAATTATAAAACCTGGGAATAGTTATGTAAAATGTTATGGTTTACACGTAATGTATTATTTGAGCGGGCTAACTTGAGAATATCGCTGGAGATTGGACTTTTTCCTGCTAGCGACTGTGGAAATATTTCCGCTCAATGCGCATCGGTGAGCTGGGGGATTATTGCTCCGTGCGCCGCATACAAAATTAGTATGCATAAATTTAGGAACATTTGAGTTTAAGTTCAAGTCTGGTTTTCTGAAGGATCAGATTCGTTAAGTTAGGATTTGCCGCTGCGAGTGTTGAGGTCAACCTCGGAGCCAAGAGACATCATTTCTAAAGTGGAACAGCGTTAATTGAGGTTGTGCCTGTGCAGTGCAGCTCGGTATCGCATACAAAAGTTAAGCGAGAGGTTTTCCCATGGTTGCTTATCCCAATGTTGTTCAATACAAATCTTCTAAGACGCTGCCTACCTCAGAAGACATTCAAGACTGGATTGTTGATTATCTCGCCGATTTATTAGAGGTTTCTCCCGAGGAGGTTGACCCAGCCATTTCGTTTGATCGGTACGGCTTAGACTCGTCGGCAGCGATTGGGTTGACCGGCGATCTCGAAGATTGGCTGGGGCAGGAGATTGAGCCCACGCTGCTTTATGACTATCCGACGGTGGCCGCTCTGGCGCAGTATTTGAGTAGTGAGTAGTGGGCAGTGGATAAACCTAACTCCTGGCTCCTGACTCCTAACGCCTAGATTCTTCTCCCGTCAAAAAACTCTGGCTCAAGTAACCTCCCTTCCTATTTAAGTTCCTTTTACACACTGTCGAGGACAAGGCTATGGTTGTGCAAATCGAATCACTCAGTAGGCCAAATACTAGGCCGGAGATTGGCCGGACACAGAAGTGTCAGAGGCTAGTGGCGACTACCTACGATAACAATATTGCTTCTGACTACACAGAAAAGATTGAGGCGCTAAATCGACAGTTTCGCTATGCCGACAACAGTGCGCATTACTGGAGTCACCCTGAGCAATCTGTCCTGTTTGGGACACCGCTATATGCCTCTGCAACACCAGCACAGCGGTTGGCCTTAAATCATCTGCACTGGTTTGCTAACTACAATTATATTTCTGACTCAGAATCAGAGACGGTGGCGTTTAATCAGATTACCGGCAGTGTATTTAAATCGATCGGGGGGTATGGGACCCTGGCGGCGGAGCTGACGGTAGAGACTGAGCAGGAGTATCAGCACATTAACGCTTTTCGCAAGATTGGGCTGATGACGGCTACCAGCGTCATTGGTAGGTCGGGGTTGAATGCTTTACTCAAGTGGAACTCTTACAAACTCAAGCTGGGTCAGGATAAGGTGCCGACCTATCAGTACTATGCGCTGCGTGCGATCGCAAAGCGCATGACCCGCGATACCCGCGCCCACTATTCAGACTATCTACATCGGGTCGAAGCCAAAAGTCCTTTTATCCTCCAGGCACCCACCACCGGCATGTTGGGGCGCTCCTTAGAATTTTCGGTGCCCCTGCAGAGCTTTTTTAGCTTTAGCTGGGGGGCAGGCTCACCCTTTATGGCCTGTCAGTTTTACACGATCCGCATGATTGCCAACCTGTACCTCAAGAACATGGAACATGGGATCGCAAAGTATTACAAAACCCTGGAAAATGCAGGCGAATTTATCCCCGCCCCAACCGCGGTTTCTCGCTATCACTTTTTAGACGAAGCCTTTCACACCACAATCTCTCAGCTGCTGGCTAAGGACCTATACCGAGAGTTTTCGAAACCCACCGCCTATGAGCGATTTGTGGCCAATATGAGTCTTTACATGATGCAGCGTGGCACCCTGGGCGGGCTCTCAGGGGTGCTGCCCCACCGCTATTTTGCTGATGACGGCACCATCATGGAAGTGCTCTATCGATTGTTGCAAGGCCCTGTATTTGGTATGGCAGCCGATGAGGCCCTGCATTGGATGCAGCGATGTCTCTGTCAGGAGCATGATGGGTTTCATCTAGCCAGTCACAATCGCCATCGTCTGCTGAGCGAGCTGCGTCGATTTTTCCAGCCCGTGGAGTACCTTTGGCCCGTCAACCGAGAGATGCGGGTAATGGCTAAGCGCGGCTCCATTGACGCGGCCGTGCAACAAAACCAGACCACATTTGACCAGTTCTCTCGTTCGTTGGCAGCTTAATTATGGAACCGATTGCACTGGTCGGCATGGGTTGCCGATTTCCCCAGGCCAACAGCCCAGAAGCATTTTGGCAAATCTTGCACGAGGGTCGAGAGGCCGTGGTGCCCGTACCCCAGGACCGATGGGATATTGATGATTTTTACGACCCGAGCCCCGAGACACCGGGCAAGATGAGCACTCGCCTGGGCGCTTTTTTAGACCAGGTAGACGGCTTTGATGCTGAGTTTTTTGGGATGGCGGCTGATGAGGTCGAGCATGTAGACCCCCAGCAGCGTCTGTTTTTAGAGGTGGCCTGGGAGGCTCTGGAGCAAGGGGGCATCTTGCCCAACAGTCTGGCGGGGACTGCCACGGGCGTCTTCATTGGGCTGTGTACCGTTGACTATCACCGGCTGCTCTACAAGCGCTTTGATCGGATTGGCCCCCACAGCGGCACTGGCACCACAATGTGTATCACCGCCAATCGCCTCTCCTATCTGCTCGATCTGCGCGGTCCCAGTCTGGCGATTGACGCGGCTTGTTCCTCGTCTTTGGTGACGGTCCATTTAGCCTGTCAAAGTTTGCGCTCTGGCGAATCAGATTTGTGTCTGGCGGGTGGGGTGAACCTGATTCTCTCGCCCGACTCAACAATCTCTTCGTCCCAGACTCGCCTGCTCTCTAAAGCAGGTCGCTGTCGCCCCTTTGACGCCGAGGCCGACGGCTATGTCAGGGGCGAAGGCTGCGGTGTGGTGGTGCTGAAGCGACTGTCCGATGCGCGCCGGGACGGTGACAATATCTTGGCCCTGATTCGCGGCTCAGCGGTCAACCAGGATGGGTTGAGCAATAGTCTGACTGCGCCGAATGGGTTAGCACAACAGGCCGTGATTCGCCGCGCCCTCGACAACAGCGGGGTGCAGCCCCATGAGATTGGCTATGTCGATGCCCATGCCGTGGGCACTCCCCTGGGAGACGCGATTGAGTTTAAGGCGCTCAAGTCTGTGCTCACAGAGGGCCGTGATGCCGATCGGCCTTGCTGGGTCGGATCGGCCAAGCCCAACATCGGTCATCTGGAGGCCGCCTCGGGAATGGCTGCGCTGATCAAGGTGATTCTGTCTTTGCAGCATGAACAAATCCCAGCTCACCTGCACTTGGATACACTCAATCCCTATATTTCTATCGGGGATGCTCCGATGGCCATTCCCACCGAGCCGCAGCCCTGGCCGCGGGGAGATCAACGCCGATTGGCGGGGATCAGCGCCTTTGGGTTTGGCGGCACCAATACCCACCTTGTTCTCCAAGAAGCCCCCTCGCTCCCAGTCGTTACTCAACTTGAGGGAGATCGTCCCTGTCACCTGCTGACCCTATCAGCAAAAACCCCCGACGCCCTGGGTGAGCTGGTCAAGCAGTATGAGACGCTGCTAGAAGGCACGCCAGACCTCTCCCTGGCCGACCTTTGCTTCACGGCCAACACAGGGCGAACCCCTTTTGAGCATCGACTTTGCGTGGTCGCTGAGACGGCTTCTCAACTCCAGCAGCAGCTCCACGGGTTTACCCAACAGCACGCTATGACAGGGGTATTGAGTGCCACCCTCAAACGCCGCAGGCCCCCCAAGACGGCCTTTATTTTTCCACTGGTCGGGGTCGAACTGTTGGCCCTCGGGCGTCAGTTGTACAGCACTCAACCCACCTTTCGACAAGCGTTTGACCAGTGTGACCGGTGCAGCTATTCAATCTTTGGGTCAACGTTTCTGTCCACTGACCTGTTGGCAACAGACGCCGCCGATCCGCGGGTGGGCTTTGCCATCCAATACGCCCTGGCTCAGCTCTGGCAAGCCTGGGGCATTCAACCCAAGGCGGTGATTGGGGTTGGGCTGGGGGTGATGACGGCGGCCTGTGTTGCCGGGGAGATATCCTTAAAGACCGCTCTGGCCCAAATTGGGGGGGCAAAGGCGCAAACAGATGCCCCCGCCTTCACAGCAGAAACTTCACAGCGACGCGCCCAGATCGCGTTGGGTTCTGGGCTATCAGCCGAGAATCTAGCCGCTTATGATATCTTGTTGAGTCTGGGCAATCCAGTGAGTCTTGCTGCCCCGATTGATGAGCGTCAAATCGGACTCAGATCACCTGGGTGGTCAGGTTTACTGCATATGCTGGGTGAGCTCTATTTACGAGGAGCCAAGGTTGATTGGCAAGGGTGCGATCGCGACTACCCGCGCCGTCGTCTTTCGCTACCCACCTATCCCTTCCAGCGTCACCGCTACTGGTTTAAGTCAGAAGAGATAGCCCCGACTGTCGATTCGCCGCTTCCCACCAAAGCATTGCCCTCCTTGTTGCGACATCTTCGAGAAAAACACGCCTTCTCAGATTCCCAACTCGCGGTGATCCCCGATCTCTTAAGCGCCCTGACCGAGCATTCCCCAGGAGAGTTTAGTCGTCTGGTCAACGAAGTCCATGTTTAGAAACCCTGGCCATCAGATAAAAGGGGGCAGGGGCCCAAAAAATAGAGTGTAGAGGCTTCTGAAAGCCTTATCCCATAAACAATTAAGCTCTCAAAGTTTGTTCAAATCCATCTATTAAATCCTCATGGAGAGTTGTCATGAATAGTTCTGCAATTCAATCAGAGATCCCTCCCATAGACACAGCCCTGAACCTAGCGGAGATTACCGTCGAGGACATCCAAGACTGGCTAGCGACGCAAATCGCCGTCCAGATCGGGGGCGAGGCCGATGACATTGATCTTCGTGTGCCGTTCCACCGCTATGGCTTAGATTCTGTGCAAGCCATGGATATTGCCACTCTGGGTCAACAGCAGTTTGGCGTTCAACTATCGCCGCTGGTGATGTGGAACTGCCCCAATGTGGCGTCTCTTTCTGAATATTTGGCCGAGGAGCTGGCGAAATCAGACGTTGAAATGTTTGAGATTTAGGAAGACTGGTTAGTCGCCTGCCCGTAGGGGCAAAGCATTTCGCCAACCCATTTTGACTATTCGAAAACATCCCGGCGAACTGCTTCGCCCCTACCTACCAGCAAATCTTAGGGTCTGAGGATTTTTATGCAAGTCGCTGATCTGGTCACAAATCTCACCCAGCAGGGCGTTCAGCTCTGGGTTGACCAAGACAAACTTAAAATCAATGCCCCCAAGGGGGTTATGACATCGCAGCTGCGGGCCGATCTCGCCGCTCGCAAAACAGAGGTCTTGTCTTTTTTGCGCCAGCCGAGGGGCTGTAAAACCGCGGCGGGGCTGAGCCTCGAAACCCTGGGTCGCCTACTCGGTGGCGGGGGTAAACCGGGGACCCACCCCTCGGCTTTTAGACCCCCAGTGATTGAATCTGGGCTAATGGCTCAGCAGCTCAAGGTGACCCTGAGACCGCTGCCTGAGCCATTTGCAGATCAGACTATCCTGGCGTTTAGAGAAGAGCTGGAGCAACAGCTGCTCAGCTACGGGGTTCAGATGGTGCCCTGGTCAGCAGCAACCCGAGATTTTCAGGCTAAGGGGCCGCTGGGGAAAACCCCATTGAGGGTGGTGAAGTCTGACATCAACGCAGTGATCGACGTAGAGCGTCCGGTGAGTCGGTTCAAAAGCTGTCTGGCAGAGCATGTCTATCAGCTTTATGCCCGGTTTTTGGCAGACCGCCCGTCGGTGGCTCAAATTTCCCAGCTCACGGGCTGGGCCGAAGACCATGCCATGCATCGGTTAGAAGACCCCACAGCCACCCAGGTAATTTTGATCACCCCCCTGGATGAGACGTTTGTCGATGCCGAGGTGCCCTATGCCAAGAAGATTGCCATGGGGGTCAACACGCTGGTCAGTGGGTTTTCAGAAATTGTTATCGGGGTCTCCCGCGAGCGGCTGTCTATTTTAAATATGAATCTGTCGGATTCTCTATTTGACCGTAGCCAGCTGGGGCAATTTGTTTCCAAATCTCTCATTCCCAAGATTTACGTCCCGATTTCCCCCTTGCCCCTGAGTCAGTTCGAAGTCAGTGAATACGCCCCTACCCAGTCTGACTACGCCCATCAACTGGTGAAACTCAGTCAGGCCCTGGCCAAAACTGACCTATTTCCCTCGGGGTTCAAATTGGGGGAGGTGATTCGTCGCCAATCCCATCGAGATATTGTTGATGCCATCGTCAACGGCAGAACGGGGGTTTCCTACGGATTCGTCGCCTATGCCGAGCCGCCCCAATATGTTGGAGCCCAGGAGATCTCCGCAGCTAAGTGGGATCAGCTCTTACCGGTTGAGCGTTTCAGCGCAGAAGACCTGCGCCAGACTGTCTCAGGGCGATGGTATGTTAAAACCCCTGTGCAGGGGCAAGTCTTCTATCGCCAAATCCCGGATATCTGGATGGTCTGTTCCCGCTCGGGAGCCGACAAGACTAACCTGAATCTTACCCAAGACATTCTAAGACTGGGGCTGACCGGGCATTTACAGTTGCAACTGCCTATGGGCAGCGATGCGGGGGCCGATATTAAGCCCTCCTACGATACCTATGTGATGGTTGCGATCGCACTCTCCGCCGCCCTCTATACCCCGGAGCTTATCCAGGATGGCGCGCCGATAATTCATTTTCACGGCTACCCCGCCCGCGACTGGTTTAGTGAGCATGAAGCCTACGCGGGGGTTGAGAACCCGTCTGTGCCCTGCGGCACCTATGAGTCAGGCGTGTTCAACTTTCTCAGCATCCACCAGCTGGCGGAGCGGGGTGAGGGGCCGCTGAAGCTGGCTGGCCTGGTAGAGCCCGACCATGGCATCAACCTGATCGCCCCTGATCTAGACTACCTGCTCACCCGACTCACAGAAGGGCTACAGCACCAACAAATCGAGCTAGGCGGCAACCAGTTTGCCTCTTTGACAGCCAAAGAACCCGTAGGAGGCCCCACCCCATGACCACCCTAGCCGGTAAGACTGTGCTCCTAACTGGGGCCTCACGGGGCATAGGTGCGGACATTGCCAGAGCCCTGGCCAAAAAGCAGGCGACTGTAGTGGGGGTGGCCCGTTCCCAGGCCACACTGGAGAGCGTGTGTGCTGAAATCAATGTCCTTGGCGGACAGGGAATTGCCCTGCCTTTTGATATCAGCAACCTTGAGCAGCTGCCAACCCTGGTGCAACAGATTGAGCACCAAGTCGGCTCCATCGACATTTTGATCAACAACGCCGGGCTCGA
>JBCCRZ010000203.1:0-9379 GCA_039200855.1 Cyanobacteria bacterium P01_D01_bin.44
CCAGTGAGGTCTTGAATTGTCGGCAGCGCAGCCCGAATCCGCGTGTCGTCCGTAATGTTGCCCTGATCGTCCAGGGGCACATTGAAGTCCGCCCGCATGAGCACCCGTTTGCCTGACACGTCACTGGCTGACAGGTCCGCTATGGATTTCTTTGCCACAGAATTACCCTCCTAAATGCAGATATGAATGCAGTATTGTTACGTTATGCACGCCTCAATCTAAAGCTAGACAAAGGTTGTCTACCCTAGATCGCGGAGTACTCACTAAAAAAGAACACAATAGGTATGATCGCCTATTGAGATTTCTCATCATTCTACCTAAGTCTGTGTCTTCTCTACGCTAAGCCATGTTTAAGACGGTTCTATTCCCCATAGACGCCAGCCCAGAAGCCCAGCAGGCGGCAGGCACGGCGGTTGAACTCATCAAATTTCACCAGAGTCGCTTATATCTTTTGTCGGTTGTGGAGGCGGCTGATGCCGAAGGGCGAATTAATCACCCTGAGCAGGCTTCCCCCGAGGCCGTTGCCCAACTCTTGGAAAAAGCTAAGGCCCTTTTTAACGAACAGGGCATTGAAACCGAAGCCATTGAGCGAGAAGGTAAACCGGCCTTTGTAATCTGCGATGTGGCCGACGAAATCTCTGCCGATCTGATCATCATGGGCTGCCGAGGCATTGGCCTGACTGAGGAGGGACAGGCTGATAGCGTCAGTAACCGGGTGATTAACCTGGCTCCTTGTCCGGTCTTGGTGGTGCCTTAACCATGTCTTCTCCCCCAATCCAGTGGTATCCCGGTCATATTGCAAAAGCAGAGAGAGCCCTGATAGAGCAAATTAAGCGCGTCGATGTGGTTTTAGAGGTGCGGGATGCTCGGGCCCCCCTCGCGACGCGGCATCCCAGCGTTGATCGGTGGATTGGTGAAAAAGCCAGGGTTTTGGTTTTAAATCGCGTGGATATGATTGCTCCCTTGGCTCAGCAGCAATGGCAAACCTGGTTTAAGGCCCAAGGGCAAACGGTTTATTTTTCGAATGCGAAACAAGGTCGGGGGGTTAAGGCTGTTTTAACAGCAGCCCAGCGAACCGGGCAGGCTATGAATGAGCGCAGGCGCCAGCGGGGGATGCGGCCAAGGGCTGTCCGGGCCGTCGTTATTGGCTTTCCGAATGTCGGTAAATCAGCTTTGATCAATCGTTTACTTAAACGCAAGGTGGTGGCGAGTGAACGACGCCCTGGGGTCACGCGACAGCTGCGCTGGGTTCGCATCTCCGATGAAATTGAGCTATTGGATGCCCCTGGCATTATCCCAGTTCAGCTAGACGATCAGGCGGCGGCTCTGAAGCTGGCGATTTGTGAGGACATTGGTGAGGCCTCCTACGACAACCAAAGGATTGCAGCTGCTTTTGTGGATTTATTGAAGCAGTTGGATGCTGAGGTCACGGACATTGAAATGCTGAAGCCGCTATGCGATCGCTACAGGGTCGATCCAGCTCCAGTCAGTGGTGAAACCTATCTAGTGCAGGTTGCTGAAGCCAACCACAAGGGTGATGTAGAGCGTACGGCCCGGCAGCTGCTGCACAATTTTCGCAAAGGTGATTTGGGTGAGCTACCTCTGGAATTTCCACCGCAGGTAGATGGGTAGAATGTTACGCGTTTATCCGTACCGTCAAAGACCCCTTACCCAATTCCCATTACCCGCTGCTTCCGCAAACCCATGTAATTAGTTTGCGTAAATCCTGATTCATCAAGTAAATTTTTTGCGAAGTTGGGGGTCAGACCCTGCTGAGTCCCTATGAACTGGTTTTGAATGGCTAATGTGGGAAAACTAGCGACTGTAATTCCAGAAAGCACTATGGGCTAATTGGCATAACAGTCGAAAGTTTTCTAGGCCGCATCCTGCTTTAAAGACTCAAGTTTTCCCTCAAGGCAAACGACGAGTTTGGATGGGGCTATGTTTCCAGTTTTCTGGCCAACGTGAGACATCCAAGGTTGATGACAAGTAACCTCCTGCCCCCCCCTGTGAATAGTTTTGGTGGCGCTTTGCAATCTCCTACAGCCGCACCGGGCAAGGTCTCTATCATTGCCAGTGATTTATCGAACAGCGGGGCGGGCCGATGGAAAGGCGCTGTCCGCCCGTTTCTCTTAGCCAATGCCTTACAGTCCTTGGGGTATGGCGTTGAGATTTTGGGGTTTGCCGATCAGCTGATCGAATCAGAATTTACAGCTGAGATTCCGATTAAGGCCCTGCCTACCCGCCAATATCCGCAATTTTTCCAATCGGCTCGACAGCTGATGGCCCTGGCCACTGGCGACATTATCTATGCCTATAAGCTTAAGCCCAGCAGCTTTGGGGCAGCCCTCTGGCAGCGGATTAGCACCCAACGCCCCGTTATCCTCGATATTGATGATTGGGAGCTGAGCTGGCATGGCGGTGATCAATATCGATATCAGGGGGCTCTCAAGCAGCGCGCGCGCGATTTACTCAAAGCCGATGGGGCACTGCGCAACCCGGATCATCCGCTGTATCTCCACTGGCTCGAGAAATGTGTGCGCTATGCCGATGCGGTGACGTTGCATACCCAGTTTTTGCGATCGCGGTTTGGCGGCTTTTACGTCCCTAACGGTAAGGATGTCAATCTGTTTGACCCTAGTCGCTATGATGCCAACGCTAGCCGCGCCCGCTATGGTCTGTCTGACTATCGAGTCCTGATGTTTCCAGGCGCGCCCCGGCCTTACAAGGGGTTAGAAGATATTCTCACTGCACTGGATCAGCTGAATCAACCCGATCTCAGGGTGGTGATCGTGGGGGGTAGCCCCTACGATGATTATGACCAACAGCTGATCAACAGGTGGGGCCGCTGGATCATCAAGCTTCCCAAAGCGCCCTATGAGCAAATGCCAGAGATTGTGGCCGCCGCCCATATCGTGGTCGTGCCCCAACGAGATAGCCCAGCGGCACAGGCTCAATTTCCCCTCAAACTTACAGACGCGATGGCAATGAGCAAGCCTATACTGGCGACTCGGGTCGGCGATATTCCAGACATTTTGCAAGACACTGGCTATCTGGTCGATCCTAAAGCGCCTGAGCAGATGGCCGCTAAGGTGACCCACATCTTTGAAAACTTTGTAGAGGCCGAGGCCAAAGCCAGAAAAGCACGAATCCGATGTGTAGAAAGCTACAGCATCGCCGCCATGGCGCAGCAGCTCCTCCCTGTGATGCAAAGCTTAGGCACAACCGCCCAAACCTGAGATATGCTGGCCCGCCCGCCATCGATAAGATCGCCAACCCCCATCCCAAAAAACGACTATGAATACCTTAAATACTGCCTATCCCCCTTCTCTGCCCCTGTGCTGGCTGGTGACTCCCCATTCAGCCCTTGACCGCGGTCAGCTCCCTAATTTACCCCTCAGACAAAAAACATCTTTAAAAAATTGGATGAAACTTTTCATTCGGGAGACCCCAATAATCCAAATATTTTTGTTGGGTTGGGTACCCTTGTGAAGGTAAATGACTCGCGACCATAGCCTCGCTGCGTCATTGCCTACTTAAGCAACTCCTCCTGAAACTGCTCCCCGTCAGTCTTTGCCTATCATCCCCTTAATGTGTGAGACGCTTGCATGCATTCTACTCAGCTCCTAATTAAATCCATCCTGAAATATCCGTTGTTAGTTGTCCTAACGGTACTTTTGGGGTTTTCTGGAGCAATCTTTAATGGGGTGGGTACCCTGCTAATTTTGCCAGTGCTGTTAGAGCTGCTAGGCCAAGCTTCTGAATTTAAGCAAAATTTTCCACCGTTGCTCAGGGTTTTTTTAGATGCCTTTGATGCGGTTCCTGAGAGCTATCGGCTGTTAGCGATGGCGGGCTCTATCTTCGCCATGATTTTGCTTAAAAATCTCTCAAGCTATTCCAGTTCATTGGTATCAGGCACGCTTAATCGCAAGCTAGCGACCTCAATGCGACGGGATGGATTGCGCATCTTGCTCGATGTCGATCTCGATTTTTACTCAAAGTCGCGGGTTGGAGATCTGATCAATCATCTCAATATTGAGGTGAGTCGTACCACTATTGCCGTCAGAAATATTATCAAGCTAGCCACTGTCGTGATCACGATTGGGGTTTCTTTAATTTTGCTGGTGGTGATTTCATGGCAGCTGACTTTAGTGTCTGTCATCACCTTGGGCGGCGTTTCAATGCTCAATAAAACGGTTATCAAGCGATCTAAACAGCTAGGTCGTCGGCTATCTGAGCTATCGCGGGCCTATTCAGCTCGCGTCTTTGAGATCATCTCTGGGATTCGGCTGGTCAAAGCTACCGCCAATGAAGATCGAGAATATAGCGTGCTTGACCAGCTCATCCTTGAGCGGGAGCAGGCTGAATTTAAATCGCAGCTGATTTTTTCGGGCATTGCCCCTTTCAATGAAGTTGCCAATATCCTGGCACTCTTGGCAACGGCAGCCCTGGGGCGCTCCTTATTTAGTGAGCAGCTGGCCTATTTCTCATCCGTGCTGCTGACGTATCTCATTTTGCTATTTCGGACGATGCCTTACGTTGGCCAGCTCAACGGACTGCGCAGCAACCTGGCCAATACTGCAGTGAGTGTTGAGATTATCAGCCAATTTTTGCGGCGTGATGATAAGCCTTTTATGGCGCAGGGTAATCTCCCCTATAAACCGTTGCAGGCAGGTATCCGGTTTCATCGGCTTTCATTCCAATATCCCAACCACGACAAATGGGTGATCAAAGATGTAGATTTGTATCTCCCCAAGGGTAAGACCCTCGCCCTCGTGGGTTCGTCTGGGGCCGGTAAATCAACCCTCGCCGATCTACTCCCCCGGTTTTATGATCCCAACCACGGTCAAATTGAGTTAGACGGTATTGATATCAAAGAAATTAATATCCAAAGTTTTCGACGCAATTTGGGTATTGTCAGCCAGGATACGTTTTTGTTCAATGCCTCGGTCCGGGATAATCTGCTGTATGGTCGCCCCGATGCAACGGAGGAAGACCTGCTCGACGCAGCTAAACGGGCTAATGCCTACGAGTTTATCAGTCGGTTGCCCCAGGGTATGGACACCATCGTGGGCGATCGCGGCGTCATGCTATCGGGGGGACAGCGTCAGCGGATTGCGATCGCACGCGCCCTGGTTCAAGATCCCGATATCCTGATCCTTGACGAGGCCACCAGTGCCCTGGACACCATCTCCGAGCGATTAGTGCAACGCGCCCTCGAAGATCTCAGTAAACAGCGCACCACCCTGGTCATTGCCCATCGACTCTCGACCATTCAAAAAGCGGATCAAATTGCTGTGCTAGACGAGGGGCGGGTGGTTGAAACTGGCACCCACCTGGAGCTTTTACAGAAAAGCGGTGCTTACGCCAAACTGTACGCCATGCAGTTCACTGAAAGCCATAAGGAAAATAAAGCTGCCGCTAACGGGGCCCGAGCCCACAAAAGCATGATTGCTAAGTCATCCTATGAGCTGCGATCGCAGCTCAACGCCATGATTGGGGTGCTGGGTTTGCTGTCTGATAGTGATGATGATGTAGCCGGTGAGCAAGAGGAGCTCACCCAGTCAGCCTACGCAGCGGCCCTAGACATGTTGAGTGTGGTTGAATCCCTAGAACGAGAAGAGGGCAAATTGCCGCCTCCCGTGGTTAATCCTGTGAATACAACCCATCTAAACAACCCACCCCCTAGTCAAACTGCTCCCAGTAAAACGGACCTGAGTAAAACGGACCTAAACTAATGCGCGACGGAATCTACACCCTGGCAAACGATAAAGTTTATGACCAGCTAGTCGCTTTGCTCAACAGCCTTGAGCAAAACTCAGGTCATATCCCGGTCTGTGTGATTGCTTACAACGACGACATCGAGAAGGTAACAGCTGAGGTTGAGAAACGCGACAATGTTTGCTTGCTCAATGAACCAGACCTGTTTAAGCGTTGGGAAGACTATTCGCTCAGGGTTTGGCAAACTCACCCGACCGCCCTGGCAGACTGGAAAGCCGCTGGGGTCAAAACTCAATTTTATCGAGTGGGTGAAAACCACCGCTACGTGGCCTTTGATGATGCCGCTCCGTTTGATCGGTTTCTTTATTTAGATGCTGACACCCTGGTCATGCAGCCCCTCGATTTTATGTTCGAGCCCCTGGATCAGGCCGATGTCGTAGTCTATGACTTCCAGTTTAAAGACCCGACTCACATTTTTAATGTGGCCTCACCCAAGCTCGACAAGCTATTTGGCTCCAGCCGAGTCTCCACAGAAATATTTTGCTCTGGATGCTATGCCTCAAAACGGGGGCTATTTCCGCCTGAGCGTCTGGATGCGATTGTGGAGCGACTGAGCCAGGGCGACGCTGATGTGCTTTACATGGGAGCCCCCAACCAGTCGCTCTTAAACTATATGGTGATGTCCAATGGGTTAAAGGTCCACAACGTTGCCCTCAACCGCCCCCGAGAGGAAACCACAGGCAACGCGGTCAGCTCCCTGCATTTCAAAGAGACCGACCATATTCTCTACGACAAAGGCAACCGGCTAAGCTATCTACACTATATCGGCGTATCCTCCAAAATTTTTCGCCGTCTGTGCTCAGGGGAAAACATCGACTTTCCCTATCGGCAAACCTTTTTACACTATCGCTATCTGCACGAGCCCGAGCAAATGCCCAATCTAAAGGGCAAACCGCACTACTACAAACAGGGGCCAACCCTTAAACAGCGGGTCTTTCGCAAGCTAACCGCCCTGGGGAGGTCGTCATGAGTCGGGGGGTTTATATTGTGGCGAATGAGAAGGTCGCCGACAATGCGATCGCGCTGCTGGCCAGCCTCCGCCTCCATGATCCTGAGGTGCCGGTTTACCTGATCCCCTTTGATCAAAACTATCAACAGGTTTTTGAGACACTTCATCGACTTTACCAGGTTAAACTGTTCCCCGATTTAGCCTTTCTGGAGAGTCTCACCCAAAAAATTGGCGAGATCTTTCCCCGTGACTTTTTAGCGCTACCCAACAAGATGCGCAAACTCGCTACCTGGTTTGGCCCCCTCGAGGAATTTCTCTACATCGACACCGACATTCTTTTTTTTGAGCCGGTGTCAGACACCCTGGCCTATCTCGATGAAGCTGACTTTATCTGCTGTGACTACCACTTTAAGGGCCGCAAACTCCGAGATGTCTTTGCGAGCGCTGCGATTGAGCAAGGCATTTTCCCCGCTGAGATCGTCCAAGATGTTTTTAACAGCGGGCTTTGGGGATCTAAAAAAAGCGCTTTGTCCCTGAGCCAACTCCACGAACGATTGCAAGAGTGTGCCCAGCACCGCGAATATTTTGACTTTGCCGGGGGCACTACCGACCAGCCGATTATGAACTATCTGGTGCTCAAAACTATCCCCCATCGGCTCAACATTACCCAGGTCAACCCCGATGAGACCGGTAGCTGGGGGGGGATGTCCCACTTTCAAGAGCGGGATCACATGCTCTATGACGGCGATCGTCGCCTGCGCTACTTGCACTGGGCAGGTACCCCAATGCGCCCCGGTGGCCCCTATCGCAGCCTGTGGGAATACTATCGATATCTGGATGATGATACGCCTCGGACAAAACCCAATCCCTCAGGCAAGTGGGCAGTGCCCACCCTACCTCGTTTCAACCGGTGGATGAAGCGACTCAGACAAACCTTAAAAACTTAGATAGAACTGAGAAGCCGTAACCTCAGTAAGGTCGGCAATGCCTACCGTATTGCTTTCAAAACTCAAAACTTTTTATTCAATCTTCTAAACAGCACCCGCTATGTCTCACCCCAGCTGCTCTCTATCGATTATGGTGGCGCGAACGGACATTCCGTTCATGCTTGAAACCATCCCCCATTTGGTGCGGATGAGCAATATCCCATTTACAGAACGAGTCCTTTTTATCGACACAGCCCCCCTCTCCGGGGACAAGGTGGGTCGCCCCGGCATTGGCACCCTGGCGCAGCTGCGGGACTATTGCGATCGCCTCAAGCGAGACGGCTGGGTTGACCGCCTGGTGGATATGGAATACTCCGAAGCCTATCGGAAAAAAATCTACAAAAAACACTTTGGAGCCGCCCTCAAGCCCACCCACAACTACAAGGGCTATCCCATTTTGGGCACCATTTTCTCCCTTGAGGAAACCGTCGGTGATTATGTGGTGCACTATGACAGCGACATGCTGCTCCACCAAAAAAACGGCCACAGCTGGGTACAAGAAGGCATTGATCTAATGAATAGACGGCCTGAGGTGCTGTTTATTCGCCCGCTGGCAGGCCCACCCCGAGCCGATGGTGTGCTGCATCAAAAAGTAGATTACGAAGCTGACGATGGCTTCTATCGGTTTAAGTTTTTTGGCAGCCGCGCCTATTTGCTCAACAAACAAACCTTTGATGCCTTTTTGCCGCTGCCGGTGTTGTGGATGGGGTATAAGCGCGATTGGATTAAACAGTTGCCACCCCGGCTGCTGACCTGGCTTAACCACTGGACCGGGCGCGGCTTTCTCGATTCTTGGGAGGTGATGGTTTCTCGCGAGCTAGAGGCCACCAACGGCTGGCGGGCAACCCTGGCCAACCCCGATGCGTGGACGGTACATCCGATTGCTCGGGGGCCAAAGTATATCAACGCCCTCCCTGACATTATTCGCCGCATCGAAGCGGGAGCGTATCCCCCCGGACAGGCTGGCTATTACGATTTAAATCTAGATCTGTGGGTTTAGCGATTGGGTTTAACCCCCTAAGGCTGTACGGATTTACGAAAACTGAACTCATCAATAGACATGGCTGTGGTCGATTAAGGCCCAGCCATGTTTGCGTTAGAGCCATTGATTTCAAACAGGTTTAGGCAAATTGCCCAACGCCCCCTGCGGAGACACTATCTGTGTCAGGTAGCCCTGGGCACACATTGCTGGCAGAAGGCTGTTTATACCGGGGGTGTTTCCCCTCTGGACAGAACTTGCAAGGACGTCTCAAATCAAGAGAACTACGTGCGACTCTCCTCTGGAGAGGCTATAGCCCTATCGGGCATGGCTCCGCTCACGCCAACGCAACGGTGCCGCTTGCTGACCTTATTCTTAGCGACCCCCCTCACAGCAGGACTCTCCTACCATGACCCAACCAGGACCAAAGCTCAAACCCGCCAATCCGTTTCTCTATGGTGAAGTGCAGCCATTTCCACCCGATTTGCCCGCTCCGCAAACCGATCGCAGCCTTGTCAATGTCCCCCAGGGGAGCGCCTGGTGGCAAGACCGCAAAAATCAAGTGATTTGTGGGCTGAGCGCAGGTGCGCTGATCCTGCTTGGGTTGACCCTCAGAGAGTCTTCTGCACCGGTGGGCCAGTATGCGCCCCAGGCGGTTCAAATGGATAAATCTGCCCTCGTCAG
>JBCCRZ010000204.1:0-9358 GCA_039200855.1 Cyanobacteria bacterium P01_D01_bin.44
AGATGGGCATATCTAGACGAGAAAAATTTTTCGGCTGTACCCATCGCTGACTCTGAATTAAATGCTCAACTGTCCTAAGAAAAACCGAAACTGCTGTTGGGTTTGCCACACGTAGTCTGTGGGGTTCCAGAGATTTTGAAGACCGTAGTCGATCAGTTGAGCGGGGACAAGGCGATCGCGCCGCTCAACCAGCATCATGCGCTCTAGTATCCAGGGGTCGCGGGAATATTCGGGATGGCCAGAGAACACCAGAATATGACTGCCCAGCATCCAACCCAAATACTCCGTCACGCCGCTGGTGCCCAGCGATATGGCTCCGGCGGGCAGCTGGGTGACGCCGTCGTTATGGTGCACTTGGATAGCGTAGGCCGCGCGATCGCTGCCAAAGTAGCGCTGCGCTTCCTCACTCAAATTAATCGTCACTACCGATAGTTCCGTACCGGGAGGGTTGCGCTCCACCCTGCCTCCCAGGGCTTGGGCCACAATCTGCGGTGCAAACGAAAAGCCCGACAGCCGGATCTGCCGCTGATGATAGCCTCGAATCACGGCCTGCAGTTCTAAGACCCAGTCATCTTGGTCATAAGCCCCCGCTGCAGAACCGGAAATCACAATGCCGTCTAGTGCCGCCAGCTCGCTATCAGTGGGGTAATGGGACTTGCGGGGCTCGTACTTAATTAGCTCCACCTGGGTTAACTCGACACCTCCCAAATCCTCGGGCTGGCTCTTTGCACACACCTCGTCAAATAGCTGACAGTGCATGGTGTAAAAGCCATCAGGATAGCGCTCCAGAATTTCGGGAGCCCACCAGCGCAGGTCATCAGTGCCAACGTCGAAGCTCGCTAGGCGTAGGGTTTGAGAGGGCATTGGGGTAGATGGGTGAATGGGGAAGTGACGGGGTGATGGGGTGATGGGGTGATGGGGTGATGGGGTGATGGGGTAAGTGGGTAGAGCAGGTATCTTGCCCGCGAGCCCAATGAAAATCAAAAACCCAAAACCAATGACTATCCCATGAGTGCATCGCGACAATACTCCGCCAAAAAGGAGGTGCGATCGCCATTCTCGCTCCAAAGGATCGGGTAGTAGCTTTCGTGCATTTCTAGGCTGCCCAAGCGGCGATAGCGGTTGAAGATATAGCCGGTACCGACACCGAGGGGCTGAAATTGGGCCTGTCGGGGTAGAGTGCTAACGGCAAAACTGCGGCGGGTTTGAGTCTTACTTTGATTCCGGCCTGAGCCGTGCCAGAGATCGCCATGGAAAAAGATAGCGCTGCCGGGGGGCAGTTCCACCGGCAGCATTTCCGACGCTTGCACTCCGGCGGCCTCAGCGGCGTTGAGTAGCGGGGCGCGATAGTCTTCTTTCGGCGCGTGGAGGAATCGCACCTGATCTGAGCCCGGCCAGTGATGAGAACCGGGAACAATTTCTAGGGTGCCAGCTTCCTGGGTGCAGTCACTGAGGGCAATCCAGCAGGTGATGATGGACGGCGGGTCAATTACTGAGACGTACGTGTTATTGCGGTGGAAGGTCACTTCTGGAGCGTTCGGAGGCTTGATCCAGCAGGCGTCAAGCCCGTAGCGGCCACCGTCCCAGCCCATTAGAGTGGCGTTGAGGCGAGCGATTTCCCCAGATAGGGAATAACCGGCAACCGTGCGATCGCACCGCCACAGGCCGGTCATCTGCCGAGTCGCGTTGGGCTGACTCAGTCCGGGGCGACCATACCATTCGTCAGGATAAATGCCGGTTTCAAACTGCGTATCAAACAGGGGATCGAAGCGTTCAGTCAGCTCTGCGACCTGCGCTGGCGTCAGCAGGTTATCCAGCACCAAATATCCCTGGGCCTGAAACTGGTCGATTTGGTCGGGAGTGAAAGTAGGGCAGGTTTGGAGGGAGGGCATGGTTTTGGGGTGACGGGGTGTGAGAGTGACGGGGTATGGGGGTGACGGGGTGATCGGGTGTCGGGGTGGGAACTATCGGGAGAGGTATTGGAACAGGATGTATGAGCCAAAAGGTAGTGCAAGTGCATGGGGATTTGGAGGTGTATCGCTTGGCTTTCAATGCCGCGATGCAAATTTTTGAGGTTTCTAAACGTTTCCCGACCGAAGAGCGGTTTGCTCTGACTGACCAAATTTGCCGCTCCTCTAGATCCGTATGCGCTAATTTAGGTGAGGCTTAGCGAAAGCGTCGTTATAAAGCTGCGTTCATTGCGAAGCTGTCAGATTCAGAAGCCGAAGCCGCAGAAACTCAAATTTGGCTTGAGTTTGCCGTGAACTGTGGATATCTAGATCGCGATACGGGCAAAGCTTTGTACCAAACCTACAACCAGATCTTGGGAAAGCTCGTAAGCATGATCAAAAGCGCATCGCAATGGACAATTAAAACCTCCTAAAATGCTTCATCGCCCTTACTCCCCCACTCCCCTACTCCCCACTCCCTCACCCAACACCGCCGCAGTAGCTTGCCAAGAACGGCGTCCGGTAGCCATCTTCTCGCCAGACAATGGGGAAGAAGCTTTCATCCATCGTGTCATCGCCGTGGCGACGGTATTTGCCGGCAATGTACCCGCCAGGAACGTAGGCATCATAGGGCTTAAATTGGGCCTCGGCGGGAACGTAGGCCAACACCATGCTGCGACGCACGACATCCAGGGTGTTTTTGCCGGAGCCGTGCCAGGTGTTGCCGTGGTGAAAAACGCCGCTGCCGGGTGCAATATCTAGCTGCACCACCTCAGGCACTTCAACCCCGGCCATGTGGGCGGCGTGCTGCATTTCAGAAAGATAGCTCTTGTTCTGGTTGTGAAATTCGGGCACCGCTGCGGAGAGTTCCCAGCGATGGGAGCCTTTGGCGTATTCAATGGTGCTAGCCCCCGCCACCGCATGACTTAGGGCAATCCAGCAGACAGTTACTCCCGCAGGCGTGTGATAGTTGATGTACATCGAATCCTGATGCAGGGTGGTTTCTTTAGCACCACCGGGTTTTTGCCAGATGCCGTCGGACAGCAGACGAGCTCCTGACCAGCCCTCCAGTGCGGCAGCGATTTGGCCAATTTTGGCGGCGGTGGCGGCAGCGGCGAGGGTGCGATCGCTCTTCCAGCCGCCGGTCAGCTGTCCGGCCGCGCCGGGTTTACCCAGATAAGGATTCCAGTGCCACTCATCGGGATACACGCCCGTTTCAAACTCCCCGGCGAACAGTGGGTCAAAGCGGCTGATGATGCGCTCCACCAGAGTTGGACTAAGCAGGTTTTCTACCACCAAAAAGCCATCCTGATGAAACTGGTTAATCTGCTGGGGGGTTAGGGGTGGTCGGGTTTGGGTTTGCATATCTGTTATCTCCAGTATGAAAGTCTCGTTTAGGAAGATGGAGTTGCGGGGTGACGGGGTATTGGGGTGATGGCGTGAGGGAGTATTGGGGTGATGGCGTGATGGGGTGACGGCGTGATGGGGTAGTTTCAGTTCCTTCACTCCCTTACTCCCCTACTCCCTCACTCTTCACAATCGACACTGCCACAGTACGCTTCCAAAAACGGACTCCGATAGCCGTCTTCACGCCAAACAATCGGAAAGAAGCTTTCGTCCATGGTGTCGTCGCCGTGGCGCTTATACTTGCCTGGCACATAGCCGCCTGGCACATAAGCGCTAGCCGGTTTGAAGCGAGCGTCGGCGGGAATGTAAGAGAGTACGAGACTGCGGCGCACGGCGTCGGGCATCAAGTTTTGACCGGAGCCGTGCCACATATATCCGTGGTGAAAGGCACAGCTTCCCGGCTTCAGGTCGAGGGCCAAGACTTCCGGCGAGGGAATTTGGGCCTGCTTAGCCGCCTGCTCCATGTCCCAGCAGTAGTGGCGCGTCGGGCCATGAAACTCTGGAACAGCGTTGGACAACGGCCAGCAATGGGAGCCTGGCACATATTCGATGGTGCTGCCTCCCGGCACGGCATTGCTCAGGGCAATCCAGCAGGTCACACTCTCTGGCGGCGTGTGATACGTGAAATACATGGCGTCCTGGTGCAGGGTGGTGGCTTTGGCCCCAGGCGGCTTTTGCCAAATATCGTCCATCAGCAGCCGCGCCCCGGACCAGCCGCCCAGGTCTGCTGCCATTTGTCCTAGCTTGGCGGAGAGCATGACTGAGGCCAGGGTGCGATCGCACTTCCACACCCCAGTCATTTGCCCCGATGCTCCGGGTTGGCCCAGATAAGGATTCCAGTGCCACTCGTCAGGATAGATGCCCGTGTCAAAGTCTCCAGCAAACAGCGGCTCAAACCGCGCGATCAACTGCTCTACCAGGGCCAAAGGCACCACCTCTTCGATGGCCAAGAAGCCATCCTGATGAAACTGGGCAATTTGGTTGGCCGTGAGCGATCGCCGCACCTGGGTCTGCATGGTTACTTAATAGATCTCCAAATACTCGGCTACTTCCCAATCCGTGATGTGGTCATGGAAGCGGTCTAATTCAAACTGTTTCACGGTGGTGAACAGTTGACAAAATTCTGGCCCCAACATTTCCTGCATGGCCTGATCGGCGGCCAGCGCTTCCAGGGCGGCATCCAACGTTTTGGGAAAGGGGGGCAGACTGGGATCATCTTCGCTAGGGCCGTCCACCATCGGCTGCAGTTCCCGCTGCTCCTTCAGCCCTAATAGCCCCGCCGCTAGGGTGGCGGCCGCACTCAGATAGGGATTGCTGAGGCCAGAAGCCGCCCGCATTTCTAAATGGGTGCCGTCATCGCCCGTGGCCTTGACCCGCACCATCGCCGTGCGATCTTCAACGCCCCAGCTGATGTTGGAGGGGGCAAACGTGTGAGGCTTCAGCCGGCGATAGCAGTTAGGGGTGGGGCCAATCAGCGGCAGCATGGCCGGGGCATGGTCGAGAATCCCCTGCACAAAAGATTGCGCCGTGGTGGATAGGCCGTAGGGCGCATCGGCATCGAGAAATGCATTAGCACCAGCCTGCCAAAGGCTCAAATGAAAATGGCAGCAGCAGCCCGCCGCCCCAGCAAAGGGCTTGGACATAAAGCTGGCCTGATAGCCCAGATGGTGGGCAATTTCCTTCACTGCATTTTTGAAGGTAAAGGCCTTATCCGCGCCGTGAATGCCCATGCCGGGACCATAGTTAATCTCAAACTGAGACGGCGCATATTCACAGTTATGGGTGATTACGTCGATGCCCGCCGCCTGCAGATAGTCCAGCATTTGAGCAATCTCGGGCACATACTGGTTGCGAATATGGTTGAAAATGTGCAGCCCGTCAAACAGGGGCTTGTGGGTTTCTTTATCTAACAAATAAAACTCAAATTCGTGCCCCATCATCACGTCGAAGCCCATCTGCTTAGCGCGATCGAGCAGAGATTTAAGCACATAGCGCGGGGCGGCCTGCAGCGGCTCGTCCGGCGTCCAGTAGGCGTCGCAAACGACTTTGACAGTGCTGTCCAGCCAGGGCACCGGGGTGCAGCTACTGATGTCGGGAAACAGCAAATGATCGCGATACTTCCGTTCCTCGTGATAGCCGGAAGCCGGAACGACTGAAGATGCTGTATCTAACGCCAGCGTGCCGCCATAAAAGTTGAGTCCTTTACGGGCATAGCCTTCGACTTTGGTGAGGGGCACAACTTTGAGACGCGACACGCCATGCAAATCTGGCAGCTCAAAGCGGATGTATTTAACGCCTTGCTGCTTCAGTGACTCGACCCAATCAGCAACGGTTTCGGGGGCAGAGGTGGCTACAACCATGAGCGATCGCTCTCTAGAGAACACTTCCTAATCTCGTAGAGGATCCGGTTTTTCGTTGTATCGACAGGGACAAAATGGCGGGATGATACAGCCAGAAACAGTGCTTGGTTGCCGCTCCGTTAGAAAGCGAGCCTATTTATTGGAAGTGCTCCCTACGGAATTTGATAGAGGGTGATTTTGCAAAGAATTCCATCAACTAAACAGTAATTCTGAGAAATATTGGGCTCAATAGAGGTAAAAACAGGAGATTTTTTCAACGCATTCAGACACCAAAGAAAAAGAGTTCTTAGTGAACTGCAGGTATCAGGGCGGGATAACGCATGAGTAACATCTAAGCAATCTAGGATTTGCCCACCATGATATTTTTCATCAAATCCTGAAGAAATTCCTTTCAGGTCATTTTTAGGATGTCTGATTGTTTCTACGTCACCCTCATAGTCTGACAGACTCGTCCCTAAAACTGAGTTAATCGCTGAAGCATTAGCAAAATAGTATGCTTCCAGCATATTTACCAGAAAATGAACAGATGCCCGAGCTTTATTCGATAATAAGATTATGTCGAGTGCTTGACGATATCGGTCAAAAATTTGTGCGGCAATGCCTCGACGATCGTGCTCCAAATCATCAATTAGAATGACATATGAGCAAGGATTTTGAGCCAGATAGTTTCTGGCTGGGAAACCGATATCCTGAGCATCTTTATCAGGAATTATTTTGCCGTTGCCAACCATCTTGAGCTGTCTTTTGGGTGACGTGACAGGCGATCTCTGATCCAATCTACGAATTACCTCAAAAGAGCAAATACCCAATGCTGCCAATGGTTTGAATAGCTTGCTGATGTGCTCTTCTTCTGTTTCACCTGTAACTAGCAATCCAAACTTAAAGAAGTAACAAGAGTCTTGACCGCACATAGTTAATCTATTCACCAGTCTGAGTACTTGAAAATTCCCGACTTTGAGGAGCGATTGCCTCTGCCATATAAAGAGAGCCTACAGGATAATCTTCTAATAAATCCTGCACCTCTTCTATCTCGCTAAGACGCCTGATAAGAGTTTGTCCCGATTCATTTACCTCTACATCAAGTATATTTTCTGGGGCGAATTGGCTCATTAACACAGGTGAATGAGTAGCGATAAAAATCTGTTTATTCCAATTATTAGCAGCCAGTCTAGCCGCTTCAGCAAACACTGAAATGGCCCAGGGGTGCAAAGAGATTTCGGGCTCGTCGAACGAGATAATAGAGTCTTTATCTTGACCCTCAGAAAATAGAGCTGTGAGGTGAATCAGCATTTGCAAATGACCGTCAGATACTCCAGATGCCTGGATAGGGCTGCGCCGATTTTTCTCAAGAAAATTACCATAGACGCTCGTTGGCCCAGTTTGTTCTAGAACCAAATCATCAAAAGATGGAAAACTCTTCCTCATAAAGTCAATGACTGTATTGTATCTTTCATCCAGCTTTTGTTTGTCGTGTAAATTCCTGAGAACTGACCAGAGGTTTTCGCATCTCTCCCACAGATATGTTTGATAGCTCGAATCAGAGCCTCGGGTCTTCAAACGATAGAGAAATGCATCCCTAGCTCGGTAAAAATGTACAAAATGAAGCAATCTTTCCAGCGCTGAAGCTTCTTCAACCCCTTCTTCATAAACAATGTAGAAGCTCAGGGCTAGCTTTTCAGGATCTCGAAGAGGCACAGAAAGAATCTCTTGCCGATTAGACAGGTAGAAATTGGCTTTATCACTGCCAATAGTTCTTTCAATTAAAGCGAGTTGTCTAATTTTTGAATAAAGTCTTTCTCCAACAAAGGGCTCTATTCTTCCAGATGAATATCCAAACAGGACTTCATAGATTACTCTATCTGTTTCGAGAGTGATCGAAATATTTGCTTCCTCATCGGCTCCATCCCAGAGTGCTCCAATTCCATGACTTCTGGCACTAGATGCTGTCTCTACTCCATTAATCGCACAATCTCTGATAAACCAGATGGTGTCTAGAAAGGTAGATTTCCCCGAACCATTTGAACCGAACATGACATTTAAATTGCCCGCATCTATACTGACATCAGCCAGTGCTCGAAAATTTTTGACTGACAATCGGGTTAGTTTATCTGTCATTCCGTTTCCAAGGGTATTTTGCTGCTTTATCTAAGTTGACAGGCGTAAGACTTGACACCTCTTCAATGGCTTGGATACAGCCTCTCAAGGATAGCGAATCTTGAACATAGCAGGACTTGTTGTAGTGGTTTTAAAGTTGCTTGCGATGAAATCAGGAAGTTTCGTGCTGAATTCACTACAAATAGGGATCGGGTGTGCCATTGTCCCAGGGTGATAAACGAAATTGGGTTGTTTCTAAAAATGGCATGATGCGCGATCGCACCGCCGCTTCAACAAACAGCGCTATGCCGCCCTGGGTAGGCAAATCTGGACGCTGGAGAGCGTTTGCTAGGGCGTCGGGGGGCTGTAGGTGCAGGCCCTGCCAGCCAAAGTGAGGATAGGTATCGAGAACGGCATAAAGGGAGTGGCGATCGCCCTGGAGGTGACCGGCGAGCAGCGCAAAGTGGCCGACGCTCCAATCGGCTGGGGGCGGTGTCAATTGACTGGTCTGCAAGTAGGCGAGTAGCTGGAGTGGCGTCAACTGGGAGCCCCAGAAATAGCCCGTGTGAACATTAAGCAGCGGCACGGCCTGCCACCCGGGATGGGTTTGGCACAGGTGAAAGAGGCTGACGACGCCAGCGGCCCAATCTTCAGTTTGCAGTGGCAAGAGACAATAGCGTCCCTGGCTCAACTGTTCTGTGGCCCGTATCAGTCCAGCGATGGAAGTCCCGCAAGCTGCCAGATCGGCAACGGTGGGAATGCGAGCATATCCGTCACCCAAAAGCGAGGTTGCTCCCGGCGGTAGCCAACTCTCAGGATCGCCTCGGCTGGGCAGCAGGGTAGACGCTGCAAGGGCTACATCAACCGCTGAGACCTCAAGTTGACCGTACGCTTGAAGCAGTAAAGCCACCCAGTAAGGCCCACACAGATTATCGGGCTGTTGTCCCGCTTTTTCATGGCAGCGGAGTAGGGCTTCGACGTAGGGTAAGAGGGTGATATGGAGATTCATATTTGGCAGTACACAACGCATCAAAAAATCATGACAGTTCAGCAATCATGCCGTTCACGAATGTAGGGGCTAGATTATTTGTAGGATAAAGACTTCAGACTTTTTCACTGGGTCGTGATCGTCCCATTTTCGGCAACAAAGACTACTCCTGGTATGAAAGTACGGCTTTAAAATCAAAAGCTGTAAACAGTGACTCAGACAGAAAGTTGGGCAGAGTACTTGCCGCCATAAGGAAGGTACCTTGAATACTGCTAAATCAATCTGTCACACACAGGAATTCGGCTATGACAGCAACAGCAGACATAAAAAGCACTAATCCAAGAAGACTTCTGCCTGCCCACGATTTGAAGCAGCTTAACAGCCGGTCTAACATTAAAGGCCTTGGGCAATTTGTCGGACATTTGCTGGTGATGGGGCTGAGCGGCTATCTTTGGGCCACCCAGCGTGGTCATTGGGCGATCGCGCTGCCCGCCATGGTGATTTATGGCTTTAGTCTGGCCACCATGTTTGCTGCCGTCCACGAATGCGCCCACCGCACG
>JBCCRZ010000205.1:0-9342 GCA_039200855.1 Cyanobacteria bacterium P01_D01_bin.44
TGGTCGCCGCCCACGAATGGCTAGAACGAGGCATGATCTCAGCCTCTAGCGAACTTGATCGCGCCCTGCGCGACATGATCGTAGACTCCAGCAATGACGCCACCGGCTATGTTATGGATGTGCTCACGGGCACCACCAGTGGGCCTGAGCTGCCCGAAGGCCCGTTTGAGACCTGGAAACAGCAGCGAAATCTGGTGAATCGGTATTTTCAAACCCTGCAATGGCCAGAGCTCGCCACGGTTAACCTCAATCAAAAAACCTGGTGCGATGGCCCCTATGGCCGAGAACGCGACTTTTTAGGCGAAGCCTATGAAAACCGCAATATGCTCACCACAGAAGCCGCTGCCCGGCTCCTGCACAGCATCATTGGCGGCGTCTCAGTCACCCCCAAGCGCTCTAAAGCCATGATGGCGCTAATGCCCCGCCGCCTCGCCCCAGCCGATCTGACCGCTGACCCAGAAAATCAAGTAACTGGCTTTTTAGGAGGCGGCGTCCCGCAAGACACCCGCGTTTGGTCAAAAGCAGGGCTGACCAGCAAAGTCCGCCACGATGCCGTCTACATTGAGGCCAGTGACAGTCATCCCTACCTGCTGGTGGTCTTTACCGAGGGCACTGAGCATAGCCAGAATGAAGCGATTTTGCCGTTTGTCTCGGCGCAGATTTTAGATCAAGTCAAAACCCTCCCCGCGACCCCTAACTAAGGTCAAACCCCTTGCGAAGAATCTAGGGATTCTTCGCAAGGGCAAAAGAATAAGGTGATAAGATTGCTCACAATTCGGCTCAAGGCGAAACTTCCGGAAGGTCATCTTGTAAAGGCTTATTTGCAAGTCTTGGCTGATTTAGCCTGATATTCAGACATTACCTCCGCCTGTCTCAGTGAACCCGTTGAAAGTCGCCTGGAACTTAGCTCATTTATTTTGAGGAGTGAACATTAAAATGATTTCTTTAAAAGCGATCGCAGGGGCAACCCTGCTAACCCTGACTGGGCTGCAAGTTGCGGCCCAGGCCCAAACCCTGGAGGTCCCCTCAGCTGAGCTGCCCATTGTTGAGACTGGGCAAACCTTAGAGGCCCCCTCAGCTGAGCTGCCCACGACGACAACAGAGCCCACCGCAGCCGATCTCTCGACGGATGGGGTTGAGCTTGCCCAGCGTCGCCGCGGTCGGAGAGGGGGAGGCGCTAGCCCAAATTTCATTGGGGCAGGGGTAAATTTAGGACTCGGCGACGATGATAGTGTCGTTGGCGATACCAATTTTGCCGTCATCAGCAAAATCTCCTTTACCAACAACATTTCACTGCGACCGTCAGTCCTCTTTGGAGATGATGTTGGTTTCTTGGTGCCCGTCACCTATAACTTTAATAACGCTGACGTAGGCGTGTCTTCGTTTAACGTAGTGCCTTATCTGGGTGGAGGCATTGCTATCGGCACCGATGATGATGCGGACGTAGAGGCCCTGATTACAGCTGGGGCCGATGTTCCAATATCTCGTCAGTTTACGATCAACGGTCAAGCAAACTTAGGTATTGGTGACGATACAGGCGTCGGCATCATGCTTGGGGTGGGTTATAACTTCAGTGGTTTGGGTTTCTAAATCAGTTTAGCAGCGCTACTTGAAAATTTTTGGGGAAGGGGCACAGCCAACACTGTGCCCCCCTTTTTTGACTCTTTTTCAATAGCTATAGCAATCGACGGATGCATCCGTTGATTGCGCGTCAGGTTAGCCGTTGTCACTTAAGGCTTTTAGGGATATCCATTGTCCTAACTAACCTGACAGATGCAATAAATGGGAATACTAGCGAAGGATTTTGGATTGCAGATTTTGGCTTTTGAAACGACTAATTGCGGTCGGGCTCCAACGGACAAGGCCCGAAACCAGCCCCTCAAAATATCTCAACAGCAGATGGAGGAAGCACTACAGCGCATTTGGGGATATGACAGATTTAGGCCACCCCAAGGAGAAATCATTCAGGCACTTTTGGCGGGTCAAGATGCGCTGATTGTGATGCCCACTGGGGGTGGCAAGTCGATTTGCTTTCAACTACCCGCACTGCTGCACAGGGGAGTCACCCTGATCGTGTCGCCCCTGGTGGCGCTGATCGAAAATCAGGTGCAGGAGTTGAAGCTGCGGGGGCTCTCAGCCGCGTTATTGCACAGTGCCGTGCCTGATCATGAGCGGCGACGGACGCTGATGGCCCTGACTCAAAACCGTCTGCGGTTACTTTATCTCTCCCCAGAGACCCTCTTGAGCCCAAAGGTATGGGAAACACTCTGCCAACCTCAGGTAAAGATTAATGGCCTAGTCTTAGACGAAGCTCACTGTCTGGTGCAGTGGGGAGATACCTTTAGACCCGCTTACCGACGGTTGGGGGCGGTACGGGCAGCGCTGCTGAAAAGTAAACCGGCTGGGACGAGGATTGCGATCGCAGCCTTCACCGCCACAGCCAACCCCGACGCCCAGGCCACCCTGCAAACTGCGCTAGGGCTACAAAATCCTGAGATAGTCCGCCTTAATCCGTATCGAGACAATCTGCACCTGAGCGTCAAAACCGTCTGGACACCCCGAGGTCGCAAACGCGCCCTGCTGAAATTCATCCAGGCGCATCGTGAACAATCCGGCATCGTCTACGCCCGCACCCGCCGCGAAACCGAAAACCTGGCCAACTGGCTCCGGATCGAAGGCTATCAGACCCTGGCTTACCACGGCGGTCTGATAGCAGGGCAACGTCGAGAGATCGAGCAAGCCTGGCTGACCAACCAATGTCAGTTTGTAGTGTGTACCTCCGCCTTTGGCATGGGCATCAACAAACCCGATGTGCGCTGGGTCATCCACTATCAAGCCCCCAGCACCCTCAGCGAATACGTGCAAGAAGTCGGTCGCGGCGGCCGCGATGGCAAACCCGCCAATGCCCTCACCTTAGTGAGCGAACCCACCGGCTGGCTAGACCCGCAAGACCCGCAACGGTGGAAGTTTTTTGCCGACAACAGTGCCCAGCTGCAGCAAGAAGCCCGACGTTTGGTGCGCAAACTGCCCAAGGAGGGGAGTGTGCTGGAGGTGGCGAAGCAGTATGAGCAGGGTGCAATTGCACTGTCACTCCTCCACAGCACTGGCCAGCTCACCTGGCTCGACCCCTTTCACTATCGCCTGACACCCAAAACAAAGCATCCAAAATCTAATTTCTTTGATGCGGTTAAAGACATGAAAGGCTATCTGCACGGCAAATGCTGTCGCTGGCAAATGCTGCTAAAGCAGTTCGGCTTTGAAGCAGATGCTAAAACCATGCGCTGCGGGCATTGCGATAATTGTCGGCGATAGTTAAATCACCTCCAGTTGGAAAACTTGAGTTTTTCCTGCTATTGCAAACTATAGGTCTGGAGGTGGCCAGGGTTTAAGTGGGCAATCGTTCTGAGAATGCTAACGTTGAGATAGCGATATTTCATCAACCCTATGACAGTGCAGCTCAGCATAGAACTCCCAGACGATGCGTTCTCAGCTCTGCGAACAAGCCCGGATGATTTTGTCAGACAAATGCGCTTAGCAGCCGCTGTGAAATGGTACGAAGTTGGTCTAATGTCTCAATCTAAAGCTTCAGAGATTGCTGGTGTAAGCCGCCATGATTTTTTGGATGCCTTGGCAAGTTTCAATGTAACCCCGTTTCAGGTAACACCAGATGAATTGGCTGAGGAACTAGCGCGTGGCTAGATACTGGGTGATTAATGCCTCACCCCTCATCGCGCTAGCAAAGGTATCTCAAATTCACCTGGTTACTGAGCTATCAGACGAGTTAATCATCCCCAACGGCGTCATCGAAGAAATAAATTGTGGCCCACTCGATGACCCTGCAAGGCTTTGGGTGAAAAACGAGGCTCCAAAATTTGTCCAGAAAATCTCCATCATCGACCCTATCGTTGCTAAATGGGATCTGGGCTTAGGAGAAAGCCATGTACTCACCTGGGCACACCACAACCGCTATGTATGAAGCGATTTTAGATGACAGAGCGGCTAAAACAGCCGCCAAGGCTTTAGATATTGATAGCCGAGGCACTTTGGGAGTTGTGTTGTTAGCTAAGCAAGATGGCAGACTCGCAGAAGCCAAACCGATCTTGGAAAGCTTGGTAAAAGTTGGATTACGAGTGAGCAATGAAGTTATGCAAGCAGCACTGAACCTGGCTGGTGAGGCGTAATTGTGATCGCGCTGTCCTTACTCCACAGCACTGGCCAGCTCAACTGGATTGACCCCTTTCACTATCGTCTAACCTCCAAAGCAGAACAGCCCAAGTCTAATTTTTTCGATGCTGTTAAAGACATGAAAGGCTATCTACACAGCAAACGCTGCCGCTGGCAGATGTTGCTAGCCCAGTTCGGCTTTGAAGCTGATGCCAAAACCATGCGCTGTGGGCAATGTGATAATTGTCAAAAATAGCCGTCACCGATCATTGACCTAGGCCAAGGGGATCACCCCACAGGCAAAGCGAGCACCGCCACCGCCCAGAGGCATCGGCTGGTCAGCAAAATTATCGGCCCCTGCATGTACAATCAGGGCTCGGTCCACAACATCTGACACGGTTAGTCTCGGCGCAAGCACTGGCACACTGACTTGACCATCAGCCTCAGCAAATAGAGGTGGTAAATCACCCAGATGACCTGCACTATAGGGTCCCTCATGCTGGCCTACCTGGTCTGGATCAAAGTGCCCGCCAGCCGCCAATCCAGGTACGATCTTCCCTTCTTTTTCAGCAGCACCACACGCTGGGGTCATATGTACATGAAACCCATGTATCCCCAACGGGACCCCAGTCAACTCTGGGGTAATCAGCAAACCATATTCACTATCTTCCAGACGAATGCTGCCGATTGAAGCCCCTTCCCCCTCCGGAGTGGTCAGACTCATCGCAACTGTAAGTTGATTGGGCACGTTGTCAGTCAGCGTTTCGGGCGCTGTGTCAGGCACGGTTTCTGTAACGGTGGGCGCGCTTTGACAATTGGTCGTCAGGATTAGCAAGCAAAACGCCAACCCCAGCAAAACTGCTCTTCTCATCTATGCTGTGTCTCCGTTATCCATTCATGCAAACTCAGCCTAATTTTGAGTGATGAAACGCAGCTTAATGGAGTGTGATTGGCGTTTTAAGTTAAAGATCGCCCGGATCAATGTAATACAAGTAAAGCTAATCACAAATCTAGTCTTGGTGAGTTCCCCCCTTACGACCAATGGCTACCCCTACTTCTGGCATCCAGACAAGCTTATCTTCGGGTGATCGTTCATGTTGACCATCCAGAAGTTTATACATCGTCATCCACAGGTGTATCGTCTAAGTCGGGCAACCCTGCTGAGGAGGGCAGGCAATGAATAAGAGGGGAGTAGGGCCGAATCATGAAAGTTTTTGGGAAACGTCTGAATGTGTTGGGCACTGGCTTGCTAATGAGTGGTAAGAGCTTCTATTCCTTCTGGAGTATTGGTTTCAGAGCTTTGGCTATAAAATAGCCTCAAGCCACCTATGACAGAGAGCTTAACCAGATACCACTCGCTTAGAAACCAGTGCCAAAAAAACTGACTCGACCCGTTTCAACATCACCTAAAACCCCCTGTTGCCACTATTCTTCAACAACTTCTACTAACTCCTCAATTGAAGTCTCAAAGACTTGAGCAATTTTCATGACTGCTGAGATGTCAGCCATTGCCATTCCAGTCGAACGAGCGTAGGTCGTCACCGTTGTATAAGGCACCTCAGCACGGGTAGCAACCTCCCTCAGCGACCATCCCCGCTCCTTAGCCAACTCTCGAATCCGTAGCTTAACTAGACCCATAATTTTCTGATTGACATAGACGAGATTTCGTCGTTCAATGTCAGATATACATAGACGAAATCTCGTCTAGTGATTCCAAAAACAATCGCCCTCCGGCCTCGCAAACTGAAGGGCGACTGTCACTTCGACCGAAAACATAACTTTGGCCACATCGCTTGCTGCAACGATTAAGGGTAAACCTGCTCGTGCAAAAAGCGATGATGGCTCGCAATCTCGCAAAGCGGCGATTGCTATATATCCGGAGGTAACTCAATGATATCAGCCCATACGCCGCCCGATGCGGTGACTGTTCAATCTGCCTGCGCAAAATCTGCTGGGGCACTCACAGACTATCAAGCCCAACTGCATCCCTGGTGCATTGTGCGACTGTTGCCCAAAATGCAGCGGGTCGTGGTGGGACGGTTTCGCAAAGCCAATGATGCCGAGACCCATGTACGATCTTTGAAGAAGTTCATCCCCCACGCCCAATTCGTCGTGATATTCGACCCAGGTGAGAATACCACCCCGAAAAACAGTGAATAAGTAGGTAGACATAATCAAACATGAGTCTATGTAGGTTGCGGTTGAGGGACAAAACCCAGCTTCCGCATGTGTTACTCACGCCGACGTGTTACCTTCGAGGTTCTGCCATGGGATCGCATCGGTCTGCTCAATCACCTGACAGTGAAAGATGTGTATCCTATTCAGGTAAAAATTGGTGCGCTCAGACAATCGAAAACACGATCGAGAACACCCACAAGACGATGACCTAAAATCTCTTAAGAAGCAAGATGTTATGTGCCACTACTGAAAAATCCGCAAATTGATCGCTTTAACTGAAATAATTTACAAAAATTATTATTGTAGAAATCAACGCATTACTGGCATTCGCGACACCTTTATCAATCTATTGAAATAGAGAAAAGACTTAGTGTGACTTCCGTCAAATCCCTTGACAGGTTTATTACTAACTTGGATTCATGCGCCACTCCACCCCAAAAGCCCATGAAACCTGCCTCCGTCAATCAAGTTTTTATAGCTGCTATTGTTTGCGCTACAGCCATTGCCCTCGCTGCGATTATCCTTGGCTTTGCTGGAGCAATTGATATAAATTGCAAAACAACTGGATGTCAGCTGAAAATTGAGTCAGGTAACGAAGATAAGCAACTAATGCCTCAAAACGTTGATGATCAGATTCACGATCTGTCATCGCCCGACACTGAAGTTAGAGAGATAATTGATTTGAAGGCTGAATAGAGCCTCACCGAGAGACCAGTCAAAATCTGGCTATCCCTGCGAAACCAACGTGTTTCTAGAACTGGCTCTATGGCCGATGTTCAGACTAACCGGAGGAAATCACATTTCTCAGGATACTGCCTTAGTATGCCCGAGCTGTGACAGACCAGGATTTACTTGTCTCCAAGACGAAAGCGTATCTTTGAGTGCGTTTACTACAAACATAGAGCTGAGCTGGCAAGAAGAGAACCCCTCGTGGACTGGTTGTCTGCTTTTAGTTGCCGCTTTGATTGAATTGCTCTTTGTCGATGGGTAGGCCTAACGAGCGTCAGGCCTTATCATGGCAAAACATATAGTTCTAAACCACGAGGTGTCTGATGGGGTGGCGGCGTTTTTTCAAACTGGGCGTGGTATTAACCTTCGTAATTGCAACCCTCACCACCAGCCTCACGATATTCCCCACAGCCGCCCACGCCCAGGACAACCGCGTTGACTATACCCTCACCGACCAAAGCGGCAAAGACTTCTCGGGGCTAAACCTATCTGGCACCTCCTTTGCCGCAGCCGAGGCGCGGGATGCCAACTTTGAGGGTAGCGATCTGAGCGGCACGATTTTGACCAAAGCGTCGTTTTTGCGGGCCAACCTCAAAGGAGCTGACCTCACTCAGGTGTTTGCCGATCGGGTGATTTTTGATGGGGCAGATATGACCGATGTGATTTTTGTGGATGCGATCGCATCCAGCACCTCTTTCAACAATACAAATATTACCGGTGCCGACTTCTCAGACTCGATCTTAGATCGATTCCAAGTCTCAGAAATGTGCAAACGAGCCGAGGGCGTTAATCCAGTAACAGGGATAGCCACCCGTGAAAGCCTGGGCTGCCGTGATTGAGACAAAAAGTTCCAAGCTTTGAGATTGAGGGCTTTCCCCAATTTGCTCAAGACTTGGAACTCAAGGATTAAAACTCGAAATAAGCGCTTGAAATTAGACTTTCCGCTCTAGGGTCGCATTTAAGCGATCGAGGCTGGCTGTGAGCTTCTCTTCAGCGGTGGGCTCTGCTGCCTCGACCTCATCTTTGCGCTTCATCTTCTCAAAGGCGCGCACAATCAGGAATAGCACAAAACCAATCACAACAAAGTTAAGGACTGCCGACAGGAAAAGGCCGTACTTAATCCCCCCGGCTGACAAACTAGCAATGTCATCTACGCCAGCTGCCGCCAGGGCAGGGCTCAAGATCAGCGGAGTGATGATGTCTTCGATAAATGAAGTGACGATTGCGCCGAATGCAGCACCAATGACCACAGCAACCGCCAGGTCAACAACGTTACCGCGTAGGAGAAATGCTTTGAAATCATTCGCAAAGCTGCCAGCGGAGTTGACAGCACGGGACCGATCTTGTCTGCTAACCATGAATATTACATCCCTTTATTTAAACGGTTCCTGGCTAAAACAACAGCCAGAATTTAATGCTAGAAGCCTGTCAGTGTTTTCTCGGACCGCCAATAGCATATTTTACAAAACCAAAGATTGGCCTAGATCCCCAAAGATGTCAGAGAAATGCGCCCAATCCTAAGCAAATTTAGCTTTTCTTAAGAATTTACATAATATAGACTAAGTCATGTTGCGGAGGCGTTGTTTGGAACAACATGTATGTTCGAATACATACTATGTTTGAGTGCATACAAGGCTAACTGCCCTAATTTGAAAACTGGCGGGCACTCAACTGCCGATGCCCCATCTGGGCGATTTCCAAAGCGGGGGCGCAGGCCCACATATCCTCTATAGAGAGAGACAGCGCCTCATGCATGACAGCGGTTACGTTGGGTGCAAGGGTCTTGAGAATTTGCTGTGTTTGCAGATGGCCCAACAGTCCCAGGCGAATGGCGGCACCGCACAGGCCGGTGATAAACCCGTGGAGAAAGGCTAGTGCAGTATCGTCTTGGCTCAATGTTGCAACCTGACCCACCACCGCGAACACGATTGGGTGCAGGCCATAGCATCGCTGCTGGCTAATATCAGTGGCAAGCGCTTCTAGTTGAGGATCTGGCCAGGTGGTGCGGGCCACCATAAGCAGGGCTCGACCGCTTTTTTGTTGAGCCTGTCGGGTGTCTTGCACCAGGGTTTGGGCAAAGAGTCGGTGGTCGGCGTGGTAAATGCTGGCTAAATCCTGATGGCGACTGGCCTGGTAGGCATGGTGCAGGGCGACCAGGTCGGTGGGGCCGACTTTCTGGTGCAACAACATTTCTAGAAATGCTTGAAAGTCGCCAGCGGTCTGGACTTGCCGAGACTGGGTCAGGGCTTCTAACCCATGGGAAAACGTAAA